>JBFMEF010000163.1 GCA_040753495.1 Candidatus Zixiibacteriota bacterium | reverse complement strand
GAACCGCAGAAACCTTAAAATCCCCGTCATACTGACGACGCTTCTCCAACATCGTGAACACCTCCTTAAAATCAAATATACATCAGACCTTATTTCAGTGTCCACTCTTTCGGGGGAAGCTCAGACCTCCGATCTCCCTGTCCATATCCCCGGCAGTCGGACGGTCTTGACATCTTCTGTCTTGTTCGGCTGACTTATGCTCAACTTTTCCTTCTTACACTCCCCGTAGGCGATCCAAGCGAAATCAAAATAATCAGTCCCCAGCGGATTGGCAAGGTCGATATGGGTGAGGTTATTGGTGCCCCACCCCTTGGGGTGGGTTGTTACCGACAGAACGCAAACTATATATCATCCCACCGCAAGCGGTGGGGCACCGAGGCGCCAGGGAAGAGAGCCAGGTGACCGGGGCGTAGTCTCACACCCAAGGCTATAATCCTTTAGAATATTGGAAGTTACCGGCTCCGCCGCCGGCCTTATCCCGGCAAATATATTTCAAAAACCGTTTGACACCGTTTTCGGCAATCGTTATATTTTGCCTCTGATATTTTGAAGAGTTGTGCGTCAATAGTTTATGAAAAAAATTTTTTCCTATTTACGGGAGGAACGGAATATATGAAATTGTCGTTGTCCAAAATCGCCCTCTTTCTGATTGTTGCCCTCACAACGACAGTCGCCGCTCAAGAGCAAGGATTAACCTTCAATTTCTTCGGAGGCGGCGCCCGCTCCGAAGGTATGGGGCAGGCTTATCTCGGAATATCCAACGATGGCACCGCCGGCGGATGGAATCCGGCCGGTCTCTATGTTCATGAGAAGACCTTGATGGTTTTCAGCTATGGAGTGCTTCTGCCCCGCGGTCGCTTCACCTACTTCAGGGAATCAGATATCCCTTACGACTATAACCATACCGGCAATTTCGGCTCCATAAACTACTGGAATATCATTTCCCCCCTGCGCGTCAAGAACCACCATTTCGTGCTGAATCTGGCTTACAACCGGGCTTTTGACACTTATTTCAAGTTCGGCGAGCGGTTGGCTGATGCCTCGCAGACAGTTGAGCCGAATGCCTTCTACGAGCGCCATGGCGGTATCAACAGCATCAATATCGGCTTCGGTACCCGTATCTATCAGCAGCTGTCATTTGGGCTCTCCGGCAATGTCTATTACGGCAAAGTTACCACCGAAGAGCTGCGCAGCCTTTGGTACGATACCACCCTCTTTTTCACCCGGTACCAATACCTGAGCAGTGTCCAGGTGCTCGACTCGACCAAATACTCCGGGTTCAATATGACCCTGGGACTGCTTTACTCCGGCGAGACCGTGCGCGGCGGCCTGATTGTCCGGACCCCGTTTGATTTGAAAGGGGAATCGGACTCGACCCTTTACCGGATAACAACCTTCAATAATGTCCCTATGGATAACCTGACCGATACCAACTATATCGATGACCGGACTTCAAAGATTGAAATTCCCCTTATAGTCGGTCTCGGCTTGGGATATAATCTGAATGAGAATCTGCTTCTTGCCGCCGATGTCGAATATCGCAATTTCTCCGGCAAGCTGGTGCGTAACCTCGACAGCTTGAAACTGACCGCCGGCGGCGACCGTCTGGAATTCTTCTCCAGCCGCGACCCTAACTGGAGCGATGTGGTTCAGTTCCGCCTGGGAGCCGAGTATATTCTAAATACGCCTATCGGCGAAATGCCGCTGCGCGCCGGCTTCCGCAACGAGGAGTTGCCGTTCGGTAACGCTATCTTGAGAGAAGTTCGCTATGAGGGACCCAAGAATTCGTCCGTCAACGATTCCACCCGTGTCGCTTATATTTTCAATTATGACAGCGACAAGATAACCGGCTATAGTATTTCGCTGGGCGCCGGCGTCAGATGGTCGCAGGTCATGCTGGATGTGGCATACACCTACACCACTTACAAGCAGAAAATCTATCTTGATGGCAGCTCCAATAACGACGTCTTTACCGATGAGGATTTGAAATATCGCAACTACTGGAAAAATCATCATCTGAATTTCACCTTCACCGGGTATTTTTAGGAAATCTTGCCGGGGCGGAGCCGTCTGCCGCCCCGCCTTATCTCTCTTAAGGGAATAAGCCGTTTCAGCCGATAACAGAAAGAAAAAATTGTGAGTGATTAATGCGCACCAAAGTCAAACTGTCCAAACACAAAATCAAAGAAGATAAATTCACCAACTACATGCTTCAATCGCGCGAGTGGTTTCTGGCCAACTGGCAGGTCATCAGTATCGCGGCGGCCGCGGTGGTTCTGGTCGTAGTCGGCGCCGTCTATTTCTTCGGCATGCAGGAAGGAAAAGAAGCCGAATCGCTGGACCGCCTCAATCGCGCCGTAGCCGAGGCGCGACGGCAGAATTACCAGGTGGCAATCCTCGAGCTGAAATCTATAGCGGACAGTTATGGCGGTACCGTCGGCGGTCTGGCCCTGTTCCATCTGGCCAACGCCTATTACGAGAGCAAGAATTATGATGAAGCTCTCAATGCCTATCAGCAGTACGCCGAAAAATATCGCGATGACAAATTGATGACCTCCTCGGCCATCGCCGGCGCCGGCGCCTGCCTCGAAAACAAACAGCAGTTTCAGCCGGCTGGAGATAAGTTTCTCGACGCACTTAGATTCTATCCGGAATCGCCGGCCGCCCCGGATTATTATCTCTCCGCTATCCGAAACTACGTCAGCGCCGGTGACCGCGGCAAAGTCGATTCTCTTCTCGATGAGATGAAAGAGAAATTCCCCGGCTCGGAATATCTTCGCACCGCCACCCGGCATGCCATGACCTTACGACTCAATTCCTGACCGTTTTCGACGCCATATGTCGGAGAATACGAAACTCAAAGTTGCCTTTCTCTGGCATATGCATCAGCCCCTTTATCTTCATCCCGAACAGAATAGTTTTATGATGCCCTGGGTCCGCTTCCACGGACTCAAAGATTATCTCGATATGCCCCTTCTGGCGGCGCAATACCCCACCCTCAAAATGACCTTCAATCTGGTGCCGTCGCTTCTCGACCAGATTGAAATGTACGGAGAGGGGTACACCGACCGGCACCTCGAACTTAGTCGCAAGACGGGGAGAAGCCTTACCCTTGATGAAAAGAAAGAGATTCTGCTCTCATTCTTCTCGGCACCACCGGCGACCATGATTGAGCCGTATCCGCGCTATCGTCAATTGTATCGCAAAAAGGAAAGTTGCGGCGCCGACACCAATCTCGCCGCCGAAATCTTCTCTTCGACCGAATGGCGCGACCTGCAGGTCTGGTCAAACCTGGTCTGGATTGACCCAATGTTTCGCCGGGAATCGCCGGTGCGGGAACTGTTCGAAAAGGGCCGCGATTTCAGCGATGAAGACCGAGACGCCCTCCTCGATTACCAGCTGGCGCTTCTTAAACGAATTGTGCCGACTTACAAACAGCTATTCCAGGAAGGGAAGATAGATATCTCTTTTACCCCGTATTATCATCCCATCCTGCCGCTTCTGGTGGACCAGGAATCTGCCAAGGAAGCGATGCCCAATATGACCCTTCCGAAAAATCCCTTTCGCTACCCCGAGGATGCCGTCTGGCATCTTCAGGAGTCGCGACGGCGATTCCGCGAGATTTTTGAAACGGAAGCGGAGGGAATCTGGCCCTCGGAAGGCTCCGTGTCGGAGGAAGTCCTTCGGTTAATCGGCTCCGCCGGGTTCCGCTGGGCGGCAACCGACGAAGATATCCTGTATCAGTCGCTGGGGAAATCGGGACTGGAGCCGCGCCGCTTTTCGCCCCATACCGTTTACGCCTTCCAGGATGCCCCCGACCTGAGACTTTTCTTTCGCGACCGGGGACTTTCTGATAAACTCGGTTTTGTCTACTCCAACTGGAACGCCGAAAAGGCGACGGCTGATTTCATGCTCCATCTGTCAAGAATCCGCGAGGTCCTCTCCGGAAAACTGAGTTCCTCCGTGATTCCGATTATTCTGGACGGCGAAAACGCCTGGGAATATTACCCTAATGACGGTCATGACTTCCTGGAAAGACTGTTCGACACACTCTCTCGTGACGAGCGCTTCCAGGTGGTTTCCTTTGCTGATGCCGCCGCCGACATTAAACCGACCCTTTTGCCGAAGATATTCGCCGGTTCTTGGATAAATCATAACTTTAAAATCTGGATTGGACACTACGAAGACAATACCGCCTGGGACCTTGTCTATGATGCGCGTAAGACATTGAGCGAGTTTCAGGCGCGCCAGCCGCAGTTCTCAAAAGAGAAACTGGCCGCGGCATGGAAACAACTTTATATCGCCGAAGGGTCCGATTGGTACTGGTGGTTTGGCGATGAGCATATCGGCGCGCACAACAGCGACTTCGACCGCCTCTTTCGCCTGCATTTGAGCGCCGTTTACAAAATAATCGGCGCCGCGCCCCCGCCGGCCCTGGCGCAGCCGATTCATCGAGCCCGCACCGAGTCGTTTATCAGCCTGCCGGAAGCGCTGGTGACGCCCCAAATCGATGGCGCCTTGACACATTATTATGAATGGAGCGGCGCCGGTCATTACGATTGCTCGCGCGCCGGCGGCGCCATGCACCGCGCCGACCGCCTCTTTAGCGATATCTACTTCGCCTACGACCATGAACACTTCTACATTCGGCTTGACTTTACATCTAAAATTGAATTAGTTGACTCTCGACAAGGCAGAATCCTGATTGAATTCAAAAATTCGGGAGTGAAAGAAATGCCTTTGATGAAAACTGCTTTCAGGGATGAAGGCGATTTCCGTTTCTCAATAAAAAATCTGCTGGAAGCGGCATTCACCCGAACCGCGCTTCTGAAAGAGGGATACGGAAAGATAGAATTCTATGTCTCTTTTCACCAGGGAAATCAACTGATTGAAAGATGGCCCCTCGATGACCCTATCGTGGTCAATATTCCGGAACGGGAGCGGGAAATCTTCTGGCAGGTATAGACGAAGAGGTTTGATATGGCAGATTCATTCTTTAAAGAAGAAAAAAGCGAGCAGGATGGCAAGACCATACCGTCTCTTGATGAGCCGCTTGATGCCAGGCTCAGGGAATCCGAAATCCTGAAAGACCAGAGTCTTATCGCCTCGATTCTGGCATATATTCCGTTTCTCTGCCTGATACCTATCCTGCAGATGCGGGATGACCCGCGCTCCCGCTTTCACAGCCGCCAGGGCCTGCTTCTCTTCCTTATAGAGATTATCGCCGGGATATTTCTAATACCGGGACTCTCTTCGATGGTTTGGAAGACCGTCCTCATCTTGGCTCTGGGGGCGTCTGCCGCCGGCATCATTTTCGGATTGCAGGGGAAAGAATATCGGTTGCCTATAATCGGAGATATTGCCGAGAAGATTAAAATATGAAAAAGAGCCCTTTCCACAGAATAGTAATCTCTGTTGTTCTTCTCCTGGCGCTTGGATGCGCCGTCACCGGCCCCGGCGGAAAGAAATCATTTATCTTGATCGGGTCCGACACTGAGGCTTCAATCGGTCAGGATATGGACCAGACTGTCCGTCAGCAGAACCGTATTCTTCAGGATACCCTCTGGCAGAATTATGTCGGCGATATCGGGCAGAAAATTGTCGAAGTCTGTGACCGGAAAGATATCAGCTACCATTTTGCCGTCATCGATTCCAATATGGTCAATGCCTTTGCCGCGCCGGGGGGATATATTTATCTTTATACCGGCTTGCTGAAAACCATGGATAACGAGGCGGAATTAGCCTCGGTGATTGCTCATGAAGTCTCTCATGTGGTGGGACGGCACAGCGTGAAACGTCTGCAGGCCGCCATGGGAGTCTCACTGGTGGAGCAATTGGTCTTTGGGCAGAGCTCGGAAGCGATGCGGGCCGTCGTGAATATCGGCATGGGACTGGCTTTCGCCAGTTATTCCCGAAGCGATGAAAATGAAGCCGACAATTTTGGAATCCAGTATATGGTGCGCGCCGGATATAATCCCGAGGCGGCGGTCACCATGTTCGAGAAATTGGCATCGATGTCGGATGGGTCTCCCAGCTTTTTTGAAAGTCTGACCATGAGCCATCCCGACACTCAGGAGAGAATCGCCAACAGCCGCGCTCTTATCCAACAGATGAAACCGTTTCCTGCCAGCTTAGAGCTCGGAAGAGATTCGTACCAAAAGATGAAATCTCGCCTAAAATAGACTGTCGGCGTCAGGGCATTCCCGCTGTGCAAAATCTATCCTGCCGAATTAATGCCCTCAATTCTGTAAGATTCATTCTCCCCGGATAACCTTCCTGACAACCGTCTTTTCGCCACATTCTTGGTGCACATCCTGCGCCGCTAAATTTATTTGCGCCTTCCGAGTTTTTTATTGACAATCATCATCAAAAAAAATTATAGTCGCCAAATATCGGTTTTCCACCATACCTGTTCAAGGAAACTGGCGGAAATACCGACAATAATTGAAATGGTGTGCAGGAAATGAACTTTGGCCGTAAATTGAAAGGCGTTAAGGTCTTATAGAATCAAAATGGGGATTCTGGTTAAGATTGCCTGAAAATCGTATTACTCGCATTGCTTTCGGCCAATAATCTACATTCTGAGTGGTCCAACCGGGCGGAAAAAGCTTAAACCGTCTATCGGTTTAAGTAGTGGTATTATAACGATTTGCGGGGAATTTATGGAGGACGGGAAAACTTCTTTGGCGATTCCAATTAGTTATCTGGGGCGGGCACTGACCTTGCAATTACCGGAGAGCGTAATGACGAAACTTAACAGAGGTGGTTGCAATGGGTAAGAAATATATTAATCGCATCCTGATGATCTGGGTCTTTCTGATGATAGTCAGCGCCCTGCTCGGGCGGGCGTCGATTGCCTCAGATAACGGCGGCGCATCCGCCGACTTCCTCAATATTGGCATCGGAGCGCGGGCGGCGAGTCTGGGCGGTGCTTTTACCGCTCTTGCTGATGGCCCCAACGCCGGTCACTGGAACCCGGCCGGCCTGGGCGGATTCGAAAGTATGGAAGCCAGCCTCTCCCATCTTTCCTGGTACCAGGATATCAACTTCGATGCCCTCGGGTTTGCCCTTCCGGTCTCTAACAAGCTGGCGGTTTCACTCAATGCTGCCTATCTCGACTATGGTACAATTGAAGGGTACGATATAAACGATGTTCCGACTGGTGACGTCGGCTCTACCTTTGATATGGCAATCGGTGTCTCGGCCGGCTATCAATTGAATGAAAACTTCTCGCTCGGACTGGGAGCCAAATATATCAATATCTCAATTGCCGATATCCGCGCCTCCGCTCTGGCGCTTGACCTCGGCGCCCTTTACAAGTGGGAAAACCTCTTCATCGGCGCGGCTCTTTCCAACCTCGGCGAAAAACTTCAATTTGAAAGTACCGAAGAAAATCTCCCGCTCAATCTGCGAGGCGGTCTGGCATACTATCCGTTTGGACCATCCTTTGGTGTTGCCCTCGAAGTGGAAAATCGTTTCTACGGCGACCTGATTCTGAAAAACGGATATGAATTTGCCTATCTTGACCGGTACTTTCTGCGCGCTGGATTCAACTATTTCCCCGAGCAGGAGGAGTGGAAACTGGGCCAGAGTCTTTCCTTTGGCGCCGGTGCGCTTCTGGGTCCGGCACAGTTCGATTACACCTTCACTCCCCAGGTGGAATTCACCTCCGAGAGTCTGCACCGCTTTTCACTTACATTTCAATTCGGAAATTAAAGCAGATATGGCGTGAAATAGTAACTTATTAAATCAGAATATTGAGGACTGGAAAAGCCCGATTTTTCAGTCCTCTCTTTTTGGTTTCGAATGCATATCTTTTCGTAAATTATGCGCAATAGGTTGCATCATTTATGATGGGGTATTCAGGAAAACCCTCTAATCCCCAAAACGCCGACTGCCGCCCGTCAAAAAATACCACTTCTACATCGTATTGATGTATTTCTAATCTATTCGACAGCAATCACTTATATATATCAAACCAAAACTATCCGTTTTCCCCATGGTAATTTGGGGTTCTAAAATCCTATTGGCAGTCATTTTGCTCGATTATCCCACAACGGTTAATACCTATCAAATTAAATTTAGCAGGAAAATCAAGAGATAAGACTGACAATGAGCCAAAACCTCACTAATAACACCCCTGACTCAACATCTGTCACATCAGTTGCCCTCTCCAACCGGGCTGTCCTGAGAGGAACGGCTGAAGGGCTTAAATCCCGTTCACGTTATGTACCGTTCGAGAGAGAATCGCTCGGCGATTCCGTGCGCTTCTATTTCGGCGAATATTTTTCTGGAATTCTCTTTTTGGGGGCGCTTTTTGGATTTACATTCTTATTTCCTACGGCTATTTCCAAACCGGGAAAGTTGGTGCTTGAAATGATTGATAAGTCCTTGAAGAAATGCTTGGATCTTTTCGGCGCTCTGCTGGGTTTGCTCCTGGCATTGCCCATATTTCTCATAGTTCCCATACTGATTAAGTTGGACAGCCGCGGTCCGGTCTTCTATCTCCAGGATAGAATCGGCATCAATCGCCGCCGCCGGCATCGCCGCGCTCTTAATATCGAGCACTCTGGTGATATTCGCCAGGTGGAGCGACGTCGTGAAGACCTGCTCGGGAAACCTTTCAAGGTAATTAAATTCCGCACTATGGTGCAGGATGCCGAGAAACATTGCGGTCCTGTCTGGGCGACGCAGAATGACAACCGGGTCACCCGTTTGGGGCGGTTCCTCCGCAAGACCCGCATTGACGAAGTGCCGCAGTTGCTGAATGTCCTGAAAGGGGAGATGTCTCTGGTCGGTCCCCGTCCCGAGCGTCCTTTCTTTGTCAAAGACCTATCGCAGAAGGTCCCCGGCTACACTACCCGTCTCAAAGTCAAGCCCGGTATTACCGGTCTGGCGCAAGTGCGGGTGGGATACGATTCCTCGGTTGATTCCGTGGTCGAAAAGGTAAAGAACGACATCGTCTATATTCGCAACTGGTCAATCTGGAGCGACATTAAGATTCTGCTGAAAACCGTTGTGGTGGTTGCGACAGGACGAGGCGCCTGTTGAACGCAGGTGTCGCAGAAGATTTTAAAAGCCCGCTTAAAGGCGGGCTTTTTTTTAATTGTTGATATGGTATGAAAAAATCTATATCTTTCCCGATTATAAAATAGCGACAATTCTTAGAAGAGAGAATGGAATATGCTTACCAAAGGGATATTGGGATTTCTGATATTATACCTTCTTCCGACCCTCGCCAGGGCGCAGGGGGGAGGGCTTTCTGTTGATACCAGTCCGTCAGGGGCGGAGGTTAAAGTTGCCGGCGCCGTTACCGTAAGCGGCTTGACGCCGATAAAGTTCATGCAGGGACTCGAGGGGAATTTCAAAGTCACCATCAGGAAGTACGGATATGATACATATAAGTCCTCTGTTTTCCTTCAGGCGGGGCGCGAGGTAAATCTCACCGTCAAATTAAAACCGAAAACCCGCTTCAAAGCGGCGGCGCGCTCGCTTTTTATCCCCGGATGGGGGCAGGCGTACACCGAACAGAAAACAAAAGGGTTTGTCTTTGCCCTTCTGGCTGTCGGGACCATCGGTTACTACTTTCGGACCGACAGCGATTTTAATGATGATAACGACCGCTACGATAGCCTGCTGCGTGATTACAACACCGCCGGCAGTTTCGAGGAGAAAGAGCGGCTCTATCCCGTTCTGCAGGATGCCCGCAAGACCGCTTATGATTCCGAGAACAAGCGCCGGATTGCCATCGGCGCCGCCATTGCCGCCTGGGGAATTAATCTCATCGATGTCCTTTTCTTTTTCCCCGAAGAAAAGGGAAGCACTCTCGTCAACAGCATAACTGTCCAACCCGACCTGAAATCCGGCGGCGCAACGGTCGCCCTGACTCACCGGTTTTAGGAGGGACAATCTATGAAAAATATATATATCATTTTTGTCGCTCTCCTGACCCTGGCGGTCGGCTGCAGCCGCTATCTGGAGAATGAAGAACTGCCCTTCAGTCTTCCCACAGAACCGCCGGTGCCGATTATGCTCCAGGTGACCCATCTCGATAACAGTGTCCGCCTCTCCTGGCAGCTGACTGATTCAACAGCGGTTTCTTTTTTCCGAATTTACACCGCCGACTCCCTGAATGGCGATTACCGTCTGCATGATTCAACCTCGTCTGGTGTTTATGCAAAAATATTGACCGGACTTACGGCGGGAAGACCGTACTATTTCAAAGTGGCGACCGTAACCGGCTCAAAGCTGGAGGGAGCAAAATCAAGCGCCGTCAGCGCTGTCCTGGGAGCCGTTTCGGTCATAATCAATAGCGGCGATTTATACACCCGCAGTCTCAATATCTCCGTCCGCTTCGTGGTGCCGGTGACGGCGACCCTTATGCAGGTGAGCGAAAATCAGTCCTTCACCGGAGCCGTTTGGGAGGATTTCACCTCTCCTTCCGGCCGCACCCTCTCTTCCGGCGACGGCGTGAAACGTCTCTACGCCCGTTTTCAGTTCGTTGACGGTTCAGAGTCTGATGGCACCGCTTCCGACAGCATTATCCTCGATACCCGCGCGTCTATCGACAGTGTTTATTTTCAAGGACCATCCGGCACTCTTACCCGCGGCGATGCCGTTACTTTCTTTATAAGGACCGGCGAAACAGGCGGCTCTGCCGATATTTCTTTCACCGGCGTTGCCAATCTGACGCTGTTTGACGACGGCACCAGCGGCGACCTGACTGCCAATGATGGCATCTATTCGAGACGATATATTGTTCCAATCAATCTTGATGTCGTCAACGGCGTTGTCACCGGGCGTTTTCGTGATGCCGCCGGAAATGATGCCCCCAGCCGCCCGGCATCGACCCTGATAAATATCGCCAATCCGCCCACGGCCGTTTCGCTTAATGCCAAAGCCGAGTCCTCCGGCGAAATCAGGCTAACCTGGTCACAGGCAATTGACAATGACTTTGCCGCCTATCGATTGTACCGCTCTTTGACCTCGGCCGTCAGCGAGAGTTCCACGCTCATAACCACCGTAACCTCCCGCTCCACGACCAGTTTTGTCGATACCGACCTCAATGAGGAGACCCGGTATCATTACCGAATTTATGTCTATGACAATACCGGTTTGACCGCCGGTTCTCTGGTGGCGAGCGATTCGACCTTTAATAACCTGCCGCCGACCGCGGTCACACTTGCCGGGCGGGGCGAAGACCAGTCGTCCATCTTGACCTGGTCGGTCAATAATGATGACGATTTCGATTCCTATCTGGTTTACCGTGGCACCGTGATAAATTTCACCGAAGCCAACGGCGACCTGCTGACCATCATAAGCAGCCCGACCGGAACCAGTTTCACCGATACCAGACCGGACGCTCAGACATATTATTACAGAATCTATGTTAAAGACCGTCAGGGGTTGACCTCACCCTCAAACACGGTCGCCATACCGTAGCTAAGGAGAAGGTAATTGGGTTTCATTCTGAAACTGAATTGGCTTCTGACCGCCTATCTGGCGCCTTTTAAGAATATCTTCCGATGGAAACTCTGGGCTCCTTTCTTCATTTACGGTCTCTTGCAGCTTTTCCTGCTTCTTATCCTAAAATCGTATGTCTATCCGTTTACCTATATGTTTCTTTCCCCTCTGGTAGCGCTATTGGGACAGGGGAGAGAAATCTACTTCAGCCATTATCCCGGCTTGTATATTCTACTGCCGGAGATATTCCAATGGGGCAAACTGCTGCTGGGCATTGTCGCGGAAGGGCTCTTTGCCGGCATGACCGCCATCCTCTTCTTCAAAGTGTACTCCTCTGGCAAGGGAAAGGGTTTCCCGACCTCTGAGGCCGTTTCCCGCTGGCCCTCTCTCATTATTCTTTGGGGGGCTATAACCATCATCCTCCTTCTTATCAATTGGGCGCTCCCGTCTCTGTTCCGAAGTTTCCTGGCTGGCTCGCCGCGGCGAATCGCCCTCTTCGAAATCCTCTTGCGTCTCTTCACCGTCTTTGTCTATGGCATTTTCATTTATGCCCTGCCGGCAATGATTATTTTCCGCAAATCAATCTGGGGGGCGCTGCAGACCTCCTTTGGGTATTTCGCCAAGTATCCGATTTTTTCCTTTTTCCTGGCGCTCCTGCCATACCTGTTGTCGCTTCCGGTCTCATATTCCATGGCGGAGGTCGATACCATTGTCGAAAAATTCAGCCCGGAGCTGGTCTTTTACATTCTATTGGCAGGAATCGCCATCGATATGCTGATTAATTTCCTTACCACCGGCGCCGTAGTCAAATTCCTGCTTGACCAGGAATGAGCCGGTCCCGGGGCATTTCCACCCCATTCTGACGCCTCAATACGCCAATCATCCCTATATTTGCCCTGTTTGCGGCAGTTCTCCGCTAAATTAATTCCCCCACTTTCCGATAAATTGAATTGTATAGATGGGTACAATTTGCTTATGAAGAATATACTTATTGTCGATGACGACCCGGAAATTTCACGCTCTTTAGCCAATCTCTTTGACCCCGACAGATACCGTTTTGCCTTTCTCGATGACGGTCAGCGGATGGTGGAATTCATCAAAGAGCGAAAAGATATCGACGCGATTCTTCTTGATGTCAATCTCCCCACCATGTCCGGCCTCGATATCCTGAAAAAAGCTAAATTGAGCGACATTGATGTCCCCATCATCATGATTTCAGGATTTATCTCGACCGAAAACGCGATTGAAGCGATGCGTGAGGGGGCGTATGAATATCTCACCAAACCGTTTGAAATCCAAAAACTGATTGATACCGTCAATAAAGCCTGCGGCTACAATCGCTCCCGGCCGGTGCTGGAACCAAAGCCGGAGCCCGATGCCACCGCCGTCGATGAAATAGTCGGCAAGTCGCCCGAGATTGTCGAAATCGCCAAACTGGTCGGACAGGTCTCGAAATCGGATGCCGCCATCCTGATTTTCGGAGAATCGGGAACCGGAAAAGAGCTGATCGCCCGGGCTATTCACCGCAACTCCCGCCGTCGCAATAAACCGTTTCTTTCGGTCAACTGCGCCGCTCTGGCGGAGACACTTCTCGAGTCAGAACTCTTCGGTCACGAAAAAGGAGCATTCACCGGCGCCTATTTCAAGCGGCTGGGAAAATTCGAGCAAGCCAATCAGGGGTCAATCTTCCTTGATGAAATCGCCGATATGTCGATGTTGACCCAGTCCAAACTGCTACGGGTGCTGCAGGAGAAAAAATTCGAGCGGGTGGGGGGGAATGAGACGATTGAAGTCGATGTCCGTGTCATCGCCGCCACCAATAAGTCGCTGGTGCAATGCATGAAGGAAGGCTCTTTCCGGGTTGACCTGTTTTATCGTCTAAAAGTAGTTTCCATCTATGTCCCGCCCCTGCGCGAGAGAAAAGGGGATATCCCTCTGCTGGCGGAGCATTTTGTCAATAAGTTCGCCCGGCAACTCAATAAAGATGTTCGGGGGATATCGCAAAAAGCGATGGCAATGCTGAATAAATACCCCTGGCCCGGAAATGTCCGCGAACTGGAAAACAATATGCACACCGCGGTAGTGATGACCAAAAGCGATTCGCTGCAGCCCGAAGATTTCCCGATCTTTTCCGAAATCGAATCCAAAGTCGAAATCGACCTCGACCATATGCAGGATGATTATACCGAGATATTCAAAAAGATTATCGACCCGGTTTTGCCCAAGTTGATTAACAGCTCGGAAGGGAAAATCTACTATTTTCTGGAATCGGCGCTGGAGAAGGCGCTGATATCTTCCTGCCTTAAGCATTTCGGCTCCAACCAGGTGAAGACCTCTGAAATCCTGGGAATTTCCCGCAATACTCTCCGCGACCGCATTTCCAAGTATAATATCTACTAATCTCTTTCTCGTCTTCAGGCAGAGTTTCCCGGCCGACTCTCGTCTTTGCAGCTGAATACGCGCCAGAAGCAGAAAATTATTAAAACGAATATTAGCCCCCACGATGTCATCATGAATATCCATCCACCAGTGGTCATATACGTCTTCTCCTCAATAATAACTTTCCATCTTCCTCTTGCGCCAGGAGAGCCAGACTAAAACGCCCAAAAGTACCAGGAACGCCAATATCACCAAACGCATCACCAGCACATAAGGAAGGTTCTCTGCCGGTACCCCCTGCATCGTAATCACTTTCCACCAGTCAGAGTAAAACCAGTAGCCGAGTATAAGCAAAAGGAAAGTGGGGGTGACATATTTTATTATGAAGCGGAATATCCGCGGCACCCGCATCTGGCAGCCATGGTGCATCTCGTCCCAGGCTTTGTCGATTCCGAAAACCCATGCCAGAAGTATTATCTCCAGCGTGGCTCCGACTACAATGAAGAAACTCCCGCCCCAGAAGTCGAGGTCATCAAGCACTCCTCGATGAAGGAACAGCATCGCCGGCAGACAGAGAATAAATGACGTGACGGCAAATATTGCCACCGCCTTCTTTCGCGATATATTGAACTCATCTTCCAGAAAGGCAATTGACGGTTGCGCCAGCGAAATGGAGGATGTTATCCCGGCGAGAAAAAGCATAAAAAACCAGAGGAAACCAAAGAGCGCCCCCACCGGAATCTTGCCGAATATCTGGGGCATCGTTACAAAGCCAAGATTAAAGGCGCCCGATTCGGCAATCCCGACGATCTGCTCCGGTCCAAAAAAGATAAACGCCGCCGGTATTACTATGGAGCCGCCGATAACCACTTCGGCGAATTCATTGGTCGAGGCCGCCGTCAGCCCCGAGAGCACCACATCATCCTGCTTTTTCAGATAACTGGCATAAGTGAGAATGACCCCCATTCCGACCGAAAGGGTAAAGAATATCTGCCCCGCCGCCGCCAGCCAGACCTTGGCTGATTTCAACGCCGAAAAATCTGGATTCCAGAGAAATCCCAGACCGTTGATAGAATTCCAATCGGGATGCAAAGGGTCCGGCGCAAAAAGCGTAATAACCCGTACGGCAAGAACAATTCCAAAAAACATCAGAAGCGGCAACGCGATATTGCAGAGCTTCTCTATTCCCCCTTTGATTCCAAAACGAAGAACACTAATATTGAGAATAAAAGTTATCAAAAAAAACACCAGGGCGGCGGTCGAACCGGCACAGACACCGGGAGATTCTACTCCCTGGTAATTCCCGAGAAAATGCACAAACCCTTCACTCGATGTTATCTCCGATAATTTCCCGGTGATAGAATAAAAGGAATATGCCAGGCACCAGGACTCGATATAGACATAATACATATAAATCAGAAAGGGACCGAAGATTCCGGCGATTCCGAAATATTTGATAAAGCGGTTCTTCCGCCAGAGAGAATTAAATATCCCCGGCGCGCTGGAATGCTCATATCCTCCGCCGAACCGTCCCGCGGTCCACTCTACCCAGACCATCGGAATACCTATCAGGATAAGGGCAATGAAGTACGGAATCATAAAGGCGCCGCCCCCGTTCTTGGCGGCTTGAACCGGAAAGCGGAGAAAGTTTCCCAGCCCCACGGCCGAGCCGGCAACGGCCAGAATCACTCCCAGTCTGGTGCCCCATCTGTCACGAGTCTTTTCCATAGGTACTTTCTATCTCAAAGTCGATTAGAATTATAGACAAGCCGTATAATCAGTCGATTATAAAAGTATTGATAATTTCTTGTCAAGTAAAAAGCGGCTGTGGCTCATATGCTTGCGCTGTCATCAATAGGGAATTTACCTGGCGCATCTTTTTTGAACTTTTTTCTAAGACATTTATTGTTGACGGCCGATTTCTAAGAACGTATAATTGGCGGAATCCGATTACGCAAGGAGGTTCGAATGAATAAAATTTTACGCCGCACGGCAGTGTTACTGACGGTTATTCTGTTGTCGCCAGCGCTGTATGCCGATGAGTCAGCCGGTCTGCTCACAGGTTCATTGAGCACGGCGCAGACCGTAGGTTTTGGAAATGGACAGATTGGGGGATTCGCCGGCTTTGGAGATGAGTTTACCACTCTTTTCGGCGCCATTACTTATGGTTTCTCGGACTATACCGAAGGGCGCTTCAAACTTGGTTTCTCTGACCCGGATATTCCGGACGGCGACCCGGAACTTGCCATCGGCGCCGATTTCAAATACCAGTTCATGGATGTCAACTCCCGCACCAGAAAACAGCCGCTTGATATGGCATTCGGATTTCTGTTTGAGTGGGTCGATATCGAAGGATTTTCACTCATTCAACTGGGCGGATTCCTGACCGGCTCTTACCCGTTCAAACTCAGTTCCGGTTCAACACTCTCGCCGTACGGCCGAATCAATATCAGAATGGAACGGGTCTCCAACGGCGATTCCGAATCTGACTTCGAAGGCGGATTCAATATGGGAGTCAAATTTGACCTCTCTCCATCGGTTGCCCTTTTTGGCGAGTTGCAGATTGACGGCAACACCGGGCTATTCACCGGGCTTGATTTCAAGGCTTTTTAGCCGGATTTAAATAAAGGAATTGTCAGGCTCCGGAGAAACTCCGGAGCCTCTTCTTATGAGCTATTTCGACGCCATCTTCCTCGGCATTCTGCAGGGACTGACCGAATTCCTTCCGGTCTCATCCTCAGGGCATCTGGTGCTGGCAGAGCATATCCTCCACGCCAAAAATCCCGGGGTCGCTTTTGAACTGGTGGTGCATTTGGGAACCCTCCTTTCGGTTCTAATCTACTTCCGACGCCGAATCGTGCTCCTTCTCGGCTCTTTCTTCAAAAAGACCGAAACGGATACAAGAAGAATGAACTATCTTCTGCTGGTCGCGACTATTCCGGCCGTAATCGCGGGGGTCTTTTTCAAGGATTTCTTCGAGAGTGCCTTTTCTGCGCCGGTTATGACCTCGATATTCCTGATGGTCACCGGATTGATTCTGCTTCTTACTGCCTTGGTCCCGAAAAAAGATAATCCCGTCACCCTGGGCCGCTCCATTATTATCGGAATCGGACAAGCCATAGCAATTCTTCCGGGTATCTCCCGCTCCGGCTCTACCATTTCCGCCGGTCTGTTCGCCGGTGTCAACCCGGTGGCGGCGGCCGAATTTTCCTTCCTGCTGTCTATTCCGACCATTGCCGGCGCCATCGTCTTCAAAATAAAAGATTTCATCGATATTAATACCGCGCTTTACGGTCAATTCTTTGTCGGGTTGCTGGCTTCTTTTATCTTCGGTCTTCTCTCCGTTTACTGGCTTCTGGATATCATCAAAAAAGGCAAATTCAAGTATTTTGGGATTTACTGCTTGATTGTAGGACTTTTCGGGTTTATATATTTTACCCGATGATACAGCGAATCCTGGTCATACGACTAAGCGCTATCGGTGATGTCATATTGGCATCGGCCCCCTTGCTCAACCTCAAGATTTCCCACCCCGAAGCGAAGATCTATCTGCTTACCAGAGAGAAGAATCGGGAAATAGCCGGACTGATGGCGGGCGTTGACGAGGTTATACCGTTTCCTGAAGAGGTCGGCATTATCAAGCTATACAGAATCGCTGAAGAATTGGACAAGATAGGGTTTGATGTCGTCGTTGACCTTCACGGAAATTTTCGTTCCTTTTTTCTGTCGCATCATCTGGCGGGATTAAAAGTGCGTTACCCCAAAAGGCGCTGGGAGCGATGGCGCGCTACCCGGCGGGGCGACCGGAAGGTTTTGAATCTCTCGCCGCCGCACACCATTGACCTTTACAATCAGGCTCTCCACAAGCTGGGGTCAGAAATCCATGCCCGCCGTCCCGTTATACAGTTGCCGCCGACTCCCGACGATATCGATTCTTCTGTAGCGCGGCATCCTCGCGTCGCGCTCGCGCCGGGGGCTTCATTCCCCACCAAGCAATGGT
>JBFMEF010000162.1 GCA_040753495.1 Candidatus Zixiibacteriota bacterium | reverse complement strand
CATGCAACCAGACAACCGGAGCGGTCTTGTTGACTTTTGTTACTCGGTGGAACCCCAGCCGATTGCGCCATTTGCGGGAGCCCAAAAGAGCCGCCAGAGCGGTGTAGGGCAACGTGATATAATAGACCAGAAACGTGAACGATTTATATAAAGCCAGCATCAGAGATACTCTCCCACAATCTCCGCCGCCCGTTTCCCCGCCCCCGGCCTCCCCAGTCGGTCGGTCAGCTGGTGCAGTTTCAATATTATTTCAGACGTTCTCTCCGCATCGGAGAGAATCTTCACCGCCTCCTCCGCTATTCTTGGCGCCGCGGCCTCGCGCTGTATCAGCTCCGGAGCCAGACGTTCCCCGGCCGTGATATTGACCAGCGCTATGCTGTCCAAGCGCACCAGACGCCGCGCAATCAGATAGGTCAACCAGCCGGTCTTATATATAACTACCATCGGCCTGCCGATTATGCCGGTCTCCAATGTGGCGGTGCCCGATGATGTTATTACCAGACGGCTCTCCGCTATCAGTTCTCTTGTCCTGCCCAGTTGTAATTCAATTTCTGTGCCGCAGTTTTTCAGGTACGAACCGTAATCGAATTTCCCTTCAATACCCGCGACGGCAAATCGGTATTTCCGATTCTCAGACAGAACTGCCGCCGCTTCAACCAGAACCGGAAGCATCTTTTCTATTTCCTGCGGCCGGGAGCCGGGGAGCAGGGCAATCACGTCAGACTCGGATTTATAGGGCGCTTTTATGAAGCGGCTCTCGATATCATCCATTAAATAATGCCCCACAAAGTCGCATTTTACCCCGGCGCGGTCGTAAAGTTCTTTCTCGAAGGGAAGTATCACCAGCATCCGGTCAACCAGTCTCTTTATCGGCTCAATTCTTTTGCCGCCCCATGCCCAGATCTGGGGAGAAACATAATAGATAATCGGGATATTCAGATATTTTACTCGTTCGGCAAGACGCAGATTGAATCCGGGATAATCGATGAGAATGATTGCCTTAGGGCGTTTTCGCTCAATTTCCCGAACCGTGTCGCTTAGAAGTTTTCGGAAGAACCGGAATCTCCGGGCAACCTCCCAGAATCCCAGCACCGCCAGTTTGTCACTCTCGACTTTCTGCTCCTGTCCCAGCTGTTTCATTCGCCGCCCGCCCAAACCAAAAAATCTAATTCCTTTATCAATTTCCCGAAGGGCTTTCAGCAGATGAAATCCGGCAATATCTCCCGAGGGGTCGCCGGCCGAGACAAAAATAGACTTTGATGATTTCAGCAGATTATCGGTTGAACGAGACATTTCATCCCGCCAGATTGCCGCCGATGCGGACAATTTCATTGGCGACCCGAAGCGCCTCGGTCGCCTCTTCGCCGGTCACCTCCGGACTCCGATTGTTCTGGATGGCGAGTAGAAAGTCGGTCAGCTCCCGGCAAAGCATATCGTCGTCCTTGGCTCCCGCTTTGTTGTACAGAATCTCTCTTCCGGATTTTCCCAGAGGCACCCGCATGCCGACTTCAGCAGCCAATGACTCATCGGCTAAGCGGTAAATGTCAGCCTGTTTTTCCGCCAGGTCGAGAGAGAAATATCCTGATTTCTGAAAGATGCGCAGTTTTCGCATCGGCCGCAGCGATATCCGGCTGGCTGTCAGATTGGCGACGGCGCCGTTCTCAAAGGTGATTCGGGCATTGGCGATATCGGCATTGTCGGAGATAACTGAGACCGCCGAGGCATCGATGCGCGCCACGGGAGACTTGATAAAATGAAGCGCAAGTTCAATATCATGCACCATCAGGTCCAGCACCACCGCCACATCCGTCCCGCGAGGGTCAAACGCCGCCAGACGATGCGCCTCTATGAAGCGCGGCTTAATGTCAAACGACTTCAGCGCCTGAACCGCCGGATTAAAGCGCTCGATATGCCCCACGGCAAGCACCAGGTTTCTGGCTTTCGCCGTTTTTATGATACCTTCCGCTTCCGCCACATTCGAAGCAATCGGCTTCTCAATGAGACAATGAAGTCCGGCATTTATAAACCACTCCGCCACTTCGGCATGAGCGCTGGTCGGTACCGCTATTGAGACCGCTTCCGCTTCACCGACAATCTCTTCCATCCGCTCAAATGACTTCACACCAAATTCTTCCGCCACCCGTCGGCATTTCTCCCGGTCGATATCATAAACTCCGACCAGAGTCGATTCCTTTATATGATGATACCAGCGGGCATGATGTCGCCCCAGATGCCCCACACCGACCACGGCTGTCCTGACCTTGCTCATATTTTATGATGGTAAGAGGGTAAAAGAATCCCCCCGCCTTTGCCTTCTGGTTATGAGGCTATTTGATTAAACCCCGACTGGAGTTCTTGATAAAATCCAACATCAGATTTATTTCCGCAATCGAGGGCACTTCTGACTTAATCTTCTCCACCGCCTGCGATGTATTCAGACCGGAGTAGAATAGAATTTTGAAAGCTTTCTCCAGGGTATGAAGGGTATCCGGTTTGAATCCACGTCGGCGCAATCCGACCTGATTTAATCCCACAATTTTCAGGGGATAACCGGCCGCCAGCGAAAAAGGACAGATATCCTGCGGCACCCGGAAACCGCCGCCGACCATCGAGTGCGCGCCTATTTTTACGAACTGATGCACCGGTACCACTCCGCCGATTATGGCGTAATCGCCGATTTCCACATGCCCGGCAAGATTGACGGCATTAGCCATTATTACATTATTGCCGATGATACAGTCGTGCGCCACATGAGCGTAAGCCATGATAAAACAGTTCTTCCCAATCGAGGTCTCGCCGTGCTGCGCCGTGCCGCGATTAATCATTACAAATTCGCGAATGGTAGTATGCTCATCGATTACCAGGCGCGTTCTTTCCCCTTTGAATTTCAGGTCCTGAGGAACCGTCCCCAATACCGCGCCATGAAATACCGTCACATGCGGTTTCAACTCAGTATATGCGGCAATATAGCAATTAGCCCCGATCGAGACATTGTCGCCTATTTTAGTGTCTGCCTCTATCACGGAATACGGACCAACCTGCACATCCTCCCCCAATTCCGCTTTGGGGTCAACAAGGGCGGTGGGATGAATATTCCTCATCGGTCCACCACCATTGCCATCATCTCCGCTTCAGCAACTACGGCGTCTTCCACAAAAGCCTTCCCTTTCATTTTGCAGGCGCTTCTCCGAAACGCCACCATATCGAGCTCAAATCTCAGGGTATCCCCGGGACGAACCGGACGGCGAAATTTGACATTGTCCAGCGACATGAAATAGACCAATTTTGTTTCCGGCTCCTGCACCGCTTTCAAAAGAAGAATTCCGCCCGCTTGAGCCATCGCTTCAATAATCAGCACCCCCGGCATGATAGGATGCCCCGGAAAGTGGCCCGTAAAAAACGGCTCATTGAAGGTCACATTCTTTATAGCCACCACCCGCTTTTCCGGCTCCAGGTCGAGAACTCTGTCAATCAGAAGAAAAGGATACCGGTGGGGCATTATCTTCATTATCCCTTCGATATCCAAAAACGGCTCCAGATTCGCCTTTTGATATTTCTTGGCAAGCTGTTTCTTTTCATAAAACGCCCGGATTTTCTTCACCAACTCCACATTGGCTTTATGACCGGAGCGGGCCGCCAGTATATGCCCTTTTATCGGCACCCCTATTAAAAAGAGGTCGCCAATCAGGTCCAGCGCTTTATGCCGCACCGGTTCGTTGGGAAAGCGAAGGGGAATATCGTTGATGATTCCGGTCTGCCCCACAAACGCTTCATCTTTCAAATCCAGAGCCTTCCTTATCCGGTCTACCTCAACCTGTCCCAGATCAGAATCATAAATGACGATGGCGTTCTGCAGTCCGCCTCCCTTTATCAATCCGTTCTGTTTAAGGTGTTCCACTTCGGAGAGAAAGCAGAAGGTCCGCGCCGGCGCGAACTCAGTGGCAAACTCCGAATCGAGGTCCATAAGAGTCGTATATTGCGTCCCCAGCGCCGGATTCTTGTAATCTATCATGAAAGTAATGCGAAACGTGTCGGAGGGAGTCACCACGATATCGACTCCCCGCTCCGGCTCCGAATGTAACATCGTGCTGTCAATTTCCAGATAGCGGCGGTCGGCATCCTGATTTTCAATCCCCGCCTCCAGTATTTTCTCCACATAAGGCAATGCCGAGCCATCCCCCACCGGCGGTTCATTGGATTCCAGTTCAATATCGAGATTGTCCAGCTGGAGCCCTGAGATTGCCGCCAGGACATGCTCTACCGTATGCACCTTGGCATCGCCGTTAGCCAGAGTAGTTCCGCGCGATATATCGACCACATAGTCAATATTTGCCATCACCGCGGGGCGCCCCGGCAGGTCGGCGCGGATGAAACGAACACCGCTGTCAGGAAGGGCCGGCTTAAAAGTCATCCGGGTGGTATTTCCGGTATGCAGGCCGATTCCTTCTAACGATATCGGTCTTCGAATGGTCCTTTGCTTTGCGTACATATAATTGCCTGTAAAAATCCATTATAAAAATTTGATAAGTTATTTTCAAGGGAAAAATGCCCTCCAAGTATCTTTATAATTCCTTCAAGTGGCGCATTTTCCTGAACTTACGAAAAAAAGCAACATATTCTTTGAGCATCTCTTCCTCCGCTTCCGTGAGTCCTTCCAGCACCGGAATGCCTACCCTGAGCAATGTCCGCACCATATCGGCAACAGTCCGGTCGTGACGGTTCGCCAGTCTGGTCAAGCGCTCCTTAAATTCATAAGAGACAAATACGGTAAGACAATGTTCTCCCCGCATCTTCAAAGACGGCCGGTCTTCATCCATTTTATTCTTCCTCCCGATGAAACTTGATATGACTCACTATGGTCTGCGGCGCCTTTATATCAAGGCGGTATTTCTCTCGGAGACAGCGGAGCAGCTTTCTCCAGTTCTCCTCCGCCGGTTTGCTGGCAATGAGCCGCTCTATTTCAATTCGAAAGGGCGAGTCGCAGATAACGCACTTGGCCAAATCGCGGACTTCAATCCCAAAATGCTCCTTCACAAAGGTTGATAGGTATTTCCGCAATTTACGGATGGCATTCTGACGTCTCCGCTCCACCGAACCAACCGTGCTTATGAGCGCTTCCGCTATCTCCCCAATAGACTGTCCCTGATAATAGTACCGCTCGATAATCTCTTTTTCGACTGACGGCAGCCGCGCCAGGGCGCTTTCTACCGCCGCAATAATTTTCTGCTGTAGAGGACCGGAGTAAGGAGGATATAAAAGACGGTCAGCCTCATTCCCCCGTTTCGGCAGTACCCAGTCGTACGCCCCCAATATTCTTCGCGCCATACTCTCTCCTTTTTTTCCACCAAGGAAAGAGCCGGCGGCATTCCTGTCTATTGCATCCGTCTCACCGTCGAATCTGACTTCTTAGCCCCGGCCATATCACATGAATCACATCTGCAGAATAAGTCTTATAGCCCTATCTCTTTTAATCCCCTGGCGCCCAACATTGCTTGTTATCTTTCGAATACTTTGACCGTAACCCCGCTTATCTTTTCCGCTTGATATTTAATACTCTCCAGGTCATCGCGGTTAAGCGGAGTCAGAGTCCGGTCGGCGGCAGGACGGTCCAGCGAGTAAATATGGCATTCCTGCGGCTTAATCTCTGCAATTCGGCTTATCCAGGCATTGACCGCCTTCTCCCCTGCATTGCCATTGGGTCCTCCGGCAAAAAGCGATTGTATTGTGATATCCCCCAGCGCTCGCAATCCTTCAATAATCGTCTCAAAGTCAACCTCGGGATGAGGACGGTTAAATTTCTGAAAAAAGGCGTTATCGCCAACGTCCAGCTTCATATAGCGGATATCGAGTTTCTTCAGCCCTTCGCGAACGTCTTCATTCCCGATAAGGGCCGAATTGGAAAGAATCGCAACCTTGATTTCCGGATTGAGTCTGTCCCGGACATTTTTTACGGCATCGACTATCCGGGAGAATCGGGGATGAAGAGTCGGCTCGCCGTTTCCTGAAAATGTCAGGTAGGAAACCAGCGGATACTCCTTGAGCGCTTCCTCCAGAGCGTATGTGACATCACTTTCGGAAGGAAATTCCCTCTCCTCCAGGGAAACAGTGTGGCCTCTGGCGCCGGTAAAGCCATACTGGCAATAAAGGCAATTGAACGGGCAGGCTTTATACCGAAATGGAAGAATATTCAGACCGAGGGAAGAGCCGAGCCGTCGCGAATTGACCGGTCCATAAATGACTCCCGGCTTTAATTTAAGCGGTTGGGTTGACATTACTCCAGTTTTATCTTTCTCGGCAGTAACTTTTTGCTAAATTTAGCATATAGAGTTCTATTGTCAACAGATGCCGGCTGATTGCCGAAAACAATAATAAACAGGCGAGGTTTTGTATGTCTAATTCGGAGAGTAAGGGACGGGAGGAGAAGTGCGGAATGATGATAGGAGGACTGATTGTCCTTGGTATCGGCG
>JBFMEF010000161.1 GCA_040753495.1 Candidatus Zixiibacteriota bacterium | reverse complement strand
AAACGGCCAAAATATATAGACGTCACGGCGCCGGGGAAAATCTTTATGGGGTGAATTTCGCCAATCTGAAAGTTCTGCAAAAAAAACTCAAGACCGACCAGGCTCTCGCTGAGCAGTTGTGGGAGACCGGTAATGTAGATGCCCGTTGTCTGGCGACCATGGTTGCCGACCCGGTTAAATTCCCGGACTCACTGGCGGACCGCTGGATTAATGATATTTCATTTTATATGCTTGCCGACCTGGTGGGCGGTTTGGTCGCCAGGACTCCTCATGCAGGAGAAACGATGAAACGGTGGATGAAATCTGAAAAGGAATTTGTAAGACAGTGCGGCTATGATATTCTCAGCAGCCTTCTTGTCAAAGGTAATGGCGTGCCGGATGCGGAGTGCCAGAGTTACCTGATGACTATCGAGAAGGAGATTAAGAGTTCGCCCAACCGGGCTCGTCATGCTATGAACAACGCCTTAATTGCGATTGGCATATACAAACCGGAACTGCGGGAAAAAGCGATAGCGGCGGCGCAGCGAATCGGAAAGGTCGACGTTGACCATGGCGAGACATCCTGCAAGACCCCCGACGCGGTAGAGTATATCAACAAGGCGGTTGCCCATTACCAGAAAAAAGCCGGGACGGGGGGCAAAAAGGGGCGGAAATAGGCTCCCGCCATTTTTCTCACTCCATCTTAAAAATGTAATTAGGCCTGAGATAGGCGACATCAAAGCCGAATCTTCTCAAATTTCGATATGACGGCACTCCCTTTTCCGCGGTCTCTTCGGCTGTCTCCACAGTCACCCAGCGGCAACCGAGTTCCGCGGCATCATTGATTCTTCGGGTAATAAGCGCCGATTGCGCTCCTTTGCCGCGATGTTGCGGCAGTGTGGCGGCGAAACTGAGCCAGCCGATATCGTCCTTTCTAAAGAGCAATGCCCCCGCTACCGGTGTCAGTTTATCATAAGCGATATAATGATACCATCCCGGCTTCCCTACTGTCGAGGCAATCCATCCCAGCAGCTGGCGCGACCAGTCGAAAGAGTTGACCAGAATCTCGGCGAAGAGTTCGGCGTCGCTCACTCCTATCTGACTGATTGTAATTGCGCCGCCCTGAGATACTGTCGGCTCGGCCCGGCGATACATCTTGACCCAGTTGTTATAATGATACAATTTCCGCGCTCCCAGCCAGCGGGGAATATCGGGTGGCGAGGAAATCGGGGGGAGGGTCAGAAAAAAGCGGGGGATATTTCTGCTTCGATAAAGTGAAATTGCCCGCTCCAGGCTTTCTTCGCTGAAATCAGTCTCCAATCCGGTATCTATTATCCGATTCACCGCGAGCATATCGATTCTGGAAGCGATTGTGACAGTGGCGTTGGCAAGATTTTCTATCTCGATACCGCATTCCTGCACCGCCTCGGGGGTGGCATACCTGTAGAATTCCTCCCAGCCGGAGTTTTCCGTTCGCTCAAATCGGTAAGCCTGTTCCCGGGTAAGGTTCGCCGCTTTCGTGTGCATATTTCTCCCGTCTGTAGATAGACAACGTTATAAAGATTCTTACGCAGGAAGCGGCGGCGATTAAAGAATAATCTTGGCCGCTCTTTTTTGTCGCTGTCCAATATGGCAATACTTACTATATTGGATGCGGATATCTCAGCCCCAATAAAGAGAGGAACCTATGAGAAAAAAGAATCCCCCGCCGGTAGGCAAGATTGTTTGGACCGATTTAACGGTGAAAGATGCCGCTAAAATACGCGATTTTTACCGCCGCGTGGTCGGCTGGAAAATGGGCAAAGTTCCGATGGGCGGCTATGATGACTTTGTGATGTTTCCGCCGGAGAATAAAGAACCGGCCGCCGGAATCTGCCACAAAAGAGGAGAAAATGCCAAACTCCCTTCCTGCTGGATGATTTATATATCGGTTGCCGATGCAGACAAAAGCGCCCGGGAGTGCAAAAAACGGGGCGGAAAAGTATTGGTGGAGCCGAAAGATATGGGAAGTTACGGCAGGTATTGCGTGATTAAAGACCCCTCGGGCGCCGTGGCGGCATTGATAGCGGCGCCGAAATAGGTCCATGTCGGACGGTAGTTCATGGCCTGGTAATTTAATCAGGTAAATGAAGAAGATAGCAGGCAGAGGAATTGCCGGGCACAGTGGCGCCGACAACATATGTAGCGGGAGTGGAGCTTTTCGGAACCCAGATCGCCTTGAAGGGGAGATCGGATGCGACACCTTCTTTTTGCCAGATGACTCCTCCTCCCATGCTATAAATCTCCAATTTCCAATCAGACGGGGATTCACAGGATAGCTCGACAATGGTGCCATCGGTAAATGATTGAGGACTGCATTTTAAGGCGATGGCATTAGTAACCGGAGGTCTCTTTGCGCCGAGAATATCAATATATTGAATCTCGGCGCCAAAGTAGTCGGCGGCTTGTACGCTAAGAATGGAGGATTTTGGATCGACTTTTAGAACAGGTCCCGAAGTAAGGGCCTGTCCCTTGATAGTGCTGAACAGTATTGCCCTGGTGGTATCATTAGAATATCCCACTCTGATTTCCATCTCCTGCGCGGTGCCAAGCGGAGTGACAGGGGTACTGTCAGCCAGAACCAGATAGAGCGCGCCGAGCGGGACCGGAGTGGCAAGCGAGATATTACCCTTGTTCTTCTTCATAGTTACCAGTTTTTCGGAGTAGATCGCGGGAAAGCGAGGGCTTTCACCGGCAATAAATCGAGATATCCAGACAAGGTCGGATATAGTAAATGGGGCATGGTCATTGTTGGCATCGGTGGCGGCGATCTGCGCCGGGCGATTTACAGATAAGACAGAGTTATCGTGAGTGATTAGGTAGTTTACAAATATGTCGAGGTCAGCCCATTCATATGGAAGACCATTAATGTTCAAGTCTCCCGCGACTTCATTATCCCGTTATCCCGCCAAATCAACACCGCCATTGCGGAAGAGGATGTTGCGCTTCATAGAACCGGTATTTTTCAGGAGAGAATCGCAATTATTGCCAATACCAGAATAGGATGGCAGAGTACTGTCCCGGCTGACGCTGTAGCCATAATCAACAAGGGCGTTCATTACTCCGGTGTTCTTCATCCCGGTTTGAGAAGAGGTCGTATCGAGATATGTTATGGTGTTGCTATGGCAATTGAGCCAGTAGAATTTGATTGGCAGAGTGGCATTCTCCAAGGCAGTTCTGAAAGGTATTTGAAATATGAGTGTAAAAAGAATCCGCCTTCGCTTGATGATTCCCGAATTTGATGTAGGAACGTGCTTGTCGGGATTATTGGCGGCGGAGATTCTGATAAGTCCGCTGGGGCAGGACTGGTCGCACCCTTCAAAGCGGCCTATTTCATGATGATAGAACTGCCAGGGGTCGCGGTCGCGCGGGTCGGCGCGGGATTCCCACCTGACTTCAGGCGATTGAAGGCGCATAGTGTCGTAAGCGATGAGAAAATCAAATCCGAGGAGTTCCTCGCCGGTACCGATGAGAGTGATAGGGATTTCGACCGATTGCCCGATGTAAGCGCTTCTTATTTCGGGGATTCTCACTTCGAACCAGTCGCGGGGGAGGGAGTCGGCGAAGCTGTCCATGGGGAAGCGGTCCTGGGCGGAGGTGGGAGTGAAGGAGAGGAGGAGAATCATTCCGCAAAGCGGAATGATTATGAGTCGGGAAATCGGCCAGAGGCGGACCGACGCCGCTTTAAAGAGAGCGAAGAGGAAGAGAAAACTGTCAAGACCGCTCGACCGGCAAGATAAGTGCCCGACGGGTCGAGGGTCTGTGCTTCCCCCGATTTGTGGGACACGTAAATAAGCATAACTGTTTTCATTTTCGAAATCAACCGGGCTTAAGTATTTCAGAGTTGAGT
>JBFMEF010000160.1 GCA_040753495.1 Candidatus Zixiibacteriota bacterium | reverse complement strand
AGGCAAAAAGCCGCCTGTTTGCCCCCGGACCATTGAAAAAATCGAACTTTGGCAGAATATTACCGGCCCTACCTCTATAGGTCTAACTCTCATATTATTAATATGTTACGGCATATGACGGCGGCCGTCCGCAAATTTTTTCCGGCACAGCCAAAATATGGCTTCAGTTGGCAGAGCTTTTTCAAACACAATAGGCAGAAAAAGCAAACCATGAAGGATGTGATGATATGAAAAAAGTCTTTAGGAATAACGGATTTACCATTATCGAAGTGCTGGTCTCTGTTATCATCCTGACTCTCTCGCTCCTTATGCTTCTCAACATGGCGATGATCGCTCTGGATGGTAACGACTGGTCCAATCAGGCGACTCGCTCCACGCAATTGATTCAGCAAAAGATAGAGGAGTTGCGCACCAGCAAGAATTTTGTCAGCGGCGTCGATTCGGTTAACAGCATTCAGCGCGCCTGGACGGTCAGCAATCCCTCCAGTCACCTTCGTCGGGTCGATATTACCGCTTCATGGCGCAACCGCCGTGGCGTGATTCTCCAAAACAGCATGACCTCGTACATCAGGTCAGATAGCATATAGGTGATACCATGAAAAATCTCAAAATGCTTCTCAAAAATAATCGGGGTGTCTCGCTGGTGGAAGTCCTTATAGGACTTTTTATGACCGGTCTGGTGGTGGCTTCTGTTTTCGGAGTCTATGTCAATCATCATAAGAATTGGATGATTCAGGAAGATGTCACTGAAATGCAGCAGAGCGCCCGCGCCGTTATCGATGAATTAACCCGCCAGGTTCGTATGGCCGGTCATGGTCTGCCGTTGGGACTGCCTGGACTGGAGGCTTATAATACCAATCCCGATACTATCGTCATTACCTATCAGGCTAACGGCTGTGACGCCCCCCTGGAGCATGCCATGCCTCTTCCTTCGGCGGAACTTCGCTGCGATGGGCATGATGTTTCCTGTTTCCAGGACAATCAGTGGGCATATATTTTCAGCCCGGATTCCGGCGGCGGTGAATTCTTCCTGATAACGCATGTGCAGACCGGTTCCTCGCATATTCAGCACAATACCATGTCGTTGTCAAAGGCTTATCCCAAAGGCTCAATTCTGCTCTCGCTGGAGCGAGTCAAATATTACATCGACCGCACCGATACATTGCGGCCCAAACTGATGATGCAACTTCTGGGGCAAACCCCCCAGGTCTATGCGGAGAATATCGAAGATTTGCAGTTTCGCTATGTGATGAAGAATTCGGCGGTGGTGGATGTGCCGGTTTCGAGCGCGGATATTCGCTCGGTGCGGATTTCGCTGACAGGGCGTTCGGCGCGGCCTGACCCCGATTTCCCGGCCGACCCGTATCGTCGCCGCACTTTTGCTTCCGAAGTCAATTTAAGAAATTTTGATATATAGAACCTGAATTTGCAGGAAGGTAAATGAAACTCGAAACCTTTGCGCCCCCATATCCGCACCCGGAACAGAGCACAGCGCACAAATACCCAGGATATTGTTATGGCCAGGTATCGAAAAATCAGAGAGGAAGCCGGCGTTTCATTGATGGAAGCGATGATCGCCCTCTTCCTGACCGGGCTGGTGGTCGCCGCCGTCTTCGGCGCTTACATTAACCAGCACAAGAATATGATGATACAGGATGGAATCATTAATATGCAGCAGAACGCCCGCGCCGCTATCGATGAATTAGGACGATTCATTCGGATGGCGGGACATTTCGTGCCGCTCGGGGTGGCGCCGATTACGGCGGTAAATTCCGACCCCGACACCATTGAAATCACCTTTGCGGCGACCGGCAGTTCGGTAATATTACAATATGATATGGCAAGCGAAGCGGGACCGATTCGCTGTGACGGACAGGATATGTCGATTCTGGACAGCGGCGCTGTCGCTTATATCTTCGACCCCGATTCCGGCGGAGGAGAATTCTTCAGAATCTATGAAATTCAGAATTCTCCGGAGCAGATTACTCTGGGTTCGTACCCGCTCTCTAAAGCCTATCGGCAGGGGTGCCAGGTGGTGCCGCTCCAGCGGATTCGCTACTATGTGGATAATAGCGATACTACCCACCCCAACCTGATGATGCAAATCCTCGGGGAAGACCCGGTGGTGTATGCCGAATATGTCGATGACCTGCAGTTCAAGTTTCGGATGAAAAACGGGATGGTGGTTGATGTTCCGCCGATTCCGGTGGAAACGCGCGAAGTGATGATGACCGTGGTGGCGCGCACCGCCATGTGTGACCCTGATTTTGAAGGCAATCCGTATCGAAGAACTTCATACGCATCCAAGGTAAATTTAAGAAACCTTGATGTTTGGTGATAATTATCTTGCAGAAGGTAGGTGCTTTATGTTTATGCGCAAGTTCCTCATAGATGAGAAAGGGGTAGCCACCTTGATAGCACTGATGGTCATGGTGATGATGACCATGATCGGTCTGGCGGTGGTGCGGCTTTCCAACGACGAGGTTACCATCGCCGGAAACGAACTCAACGAGATGGCCGCTTTCTATGCGGCCGAAGCCGGTCTGGAAAAAGCCTCGGCCGCTATTCAGACCCAGTACGAAGCGACCGGCCTTCCCCCGACCACCATGCCTCAGGGGAGCGAAACGGTGAATAACTGTGTTGCCGCTTATACCACGGTCGACAACGGCGCCGCCATTCAACGAGAGTTGAGCCAGGGCGCCCTGGCCGGTCTGCATGCTCTGGTGAAAACCTTCACGGTTACCTCCACCGGCACCTCCGGCGTTGACCAGAGCCAGGTCATCCTGAACCAGAATTTCGAGGTCGCCCTGGTGCCCATTTTTCAGTTCGCACTCTTCTACGGCA
>JBFMEF010000159.1 GCA_040753495.1 Candidatus Zixiibacteriota bacterium | reverse complement strand
AAAATCTCCGATTGTCAAAACCCCCACTCGCGCCTCGCCATGCACACAAGGCTCGGGGGGATTTTGACCTACTCGGCCGCTGCCTCACTCCATCTTAAACGCCGCCCGCACCGTCACCGTGATATCCTTCTGCTTGGTCTGCGTGTTATACATCCCGTAATCGCTCACCTCGGCCGAGAACGGCTCGGTTATCTGGAAAACCCCCGCCCGAAGTGACGTCACCGCCCCCAGTTTCATCCCGGCATTCCCGGCAATCTCCTCGGCGCGACGCCGCGCATCCTTGGTGGCGTCGGCCAGAAGTTCCATCTTGATATCCGCCAGCTTGGAATAGAAATATTCCAAATTCGAATTCTGGAACACCACTCCCTTCTCCATCAGGACCGCCGGATTGAGCGCCAACTCCTCGACCGCTGTCAGGTTTGAAGTTATCACAAACGCCCCCTGCTGAAGGGTATAGCCGGTCACCTGTCCCTGGTTGTTGTACCGCTGCATGGTGTTAATCGGCTGGACTGTCATATCTTTTTCGCTCAAACCTTTCTCGGTCAACACCGCTTTGAGAAGGCTCATATCGTTCTGCAAAAGTTTATACCCGGCGCTGACATTGCTCAAATCGGTGTCGCGGCTCAGATAAATCCGCCATTTGACAATATCCGATTCGAACCGTTTGGTAGCGGCGCCGACCACATTGACACTGTCCACCACCGCCCGCGAATTATAAATGAACAGCCCCAGCACAAAAAACGCGATTATCACGCTCAGCCCGATAACAACAACATAACTGCCTTTCATATTATTTCCTTGTGAAAAAAATAGATTCCGCTCTTCCTTTCAGGAAATATATCGACTTTTCTTCGATGATGTCAAGATGGCTGCCCCAATGGTATATCTTTTATACCAAATGGTATTAGATACGTGCTTTTCTTCCTTCTGGAGTTGACCTGGGGTTCAATCTGGTGGACAGACCCTTCAGTCTCATTGATATCTACCCCACGCTTAATCAGTTTTTTTCTTAAATTGATCTATTTTTTAGATCATTTCGCTGATTTTTCGGTCTTGACAAGATTATGCACTCGGTGGTTTCGATTCCCCCGCCTTCAGCCCACTGATTATCCCGTTCAGTTTCTCCACCTCGGCCCGGGCGACTTTGTCAAAATCTTCCTCAGATGAGGCGTAAAGCACTGTGCGGGATATATTTATGAGAGCCATCCGCTTGAAATTGTCCGTTCCGTTAGTGACCGCCTGCTCCAAGCTTCCTCCCTGCGCCCCTACCCCGGGAATCAAAATCGGCACCTCTCCGGCGACCTTTCGGATTTCAGTCAGTTGCTCCGGATGGGTCGCCCCCACCACCAACCCCAGGTTCTGCTCCTTGTCCCAGTAGGCGACTTTCTCAGCGACATACATATAAACCGGCTTATTCAACACGTGCAGAAACTGAAAATCGCGACTGCCGGGATTGGAGGTCAGGCAGAGCACAAACGCCCCTTTATCTTTATATTCCAGAAACGGGCGAATCGAGTCATACCCCATATACGGATTGACCGTCACCCAGTCGGCGCCGAACCTCTCAAACATGGCGGTGGCGTAATGCGCCGCGGTATTGCCGATATCGCCAAATTTCCCATCCAGTATCACCGGAATCTCATCCGGAATCTTTGCCACAATCTTCTCCAGAAGCGAGAAACCCTCCGGACCGAGTTCTTCAAAAAAAGCGATATTCGGCTTATAGGCGCAGACCAGATCGGCCGTCGCCTCGATTATCCGGGTGGTAAAATCGTACAATCCCTTAATAGTCGTGGCATACTGTGTCGGAACTTTCTTCCGGTCGAGGTCGAGCCCGATACAGAGCATCGATTTATTCTTTTCCTGGACTCGTTTCAATTCGCCGGCGGCGCTCATCAATATTCCTTTAATTGCCCAATCAGGTCGGTGATTTTATTCAATTTACGTTTTATTAAGAATTTTTTCAAGTCTTTGATTATTTTTACCGGCGCATCCGGCTCGACAAATAGCGCCGTGCCAACCTGTACTGCCGATGCCCCGCAAAGCATAAACTCTACCACATCCTGATAGCTGGTTATTCCGCCAATCCCAATAAGCGGAATCTTCACCGCCTTATATACTTTATTCACCATCGCCAGCGCCACCGGCTTGATAGCCGGGCCGGATAACCCGCCGGTATTATTGGTCAGGCGGGGACGAAAACTCTCGATATCGACCGCCATTCCAACCAACGTGTTGATTAGCGATAAAACATCGGCGCCTCCCGCTTCGCAGCCGCGGGCTATAAGCGCCACATCGGTCACATTCGGCGATAGTTTCGCTATTACCGGACGGCCGAATACTTTCTTAACTGATGCCACCGCTTTTTCCGCCAGCAGCGGGTCGCGGGCTATTTCCATCCCTTCATCCACATTGGGGCAGGAAAAATTCAGCTCCACCATATCGGCGCGCGGGCAGTCAGCCAGCCGGGCGCAGATATCGACATATTCCTGAACTCTCGCCCCGGCGACATTGACAATAACCTTCGTGTCGTACTTTTCGAGGAATTTCAGCTTCTCATCGATGAATTTATCCACCCCGACATTCGCCAGACCGATAGCGTTGAGCATCCCGGATGACGTCTCCGCTGTGCGCGGCGGTGGATGTCCTTCGCGCGGTTTCACCGTAATCGATTTAGTGACTATTCCCCCGAGAACCGACAGGTCATAAATATCGGCAAGCTCCTCGCCGTAACCGCAGGTGCCTGACGCCGTCAGAATCGGATTCTCGAATTTGACTCCGGCGATTTCAACTTTAAGGTCGGGGGTCATAACCGCACCTCTCCGACATTATAGACCGGTCCCTCGCGACAGACACGGGTATATCCCCCGGCTGTCAGCGGAAGAATACATCCCAGGCAGATACCAATCCCGCACGGCATCGGCGCCTCCAGCGACAATTGTCCCGGTATTGATTTTTCGAGAGCCAATCTGTCCACCGCTTTAAGCATCCCTTCCGGACCGCAGGCGTATATCCTGCAATCTCCAGATAAACCGTCAATCTCCTTCGCCAGCGCCTTGGTTATCAGTCCCCTGAATCCCAGACTGCCGTCCTCAGTGGCGGTGACAACCCTGATGCCGAGTCTCTTTATTCGTGCCAGTTCCACCAGGTCTGTTCTGGAGTTGCCGCCGTAGAAAAATACCGCTTTCGATTTATTGGTCATTATTGGCGCCAGTTCTTTTGCCAGAAAATATATCGGCGGCATGCCAATGCCGCCGGCGACAAGCAAGGCGGTTTCCTTCTTTGTCGGAAAGGCAAAGGAATTCCCCAGCGGTCCCAGGATGTCGAGATGGTCGCCGGGATGAAGTCGCGATAAGAGCGCAGTCCCCCGTCCGAAGACTTTAAAGATGATTTCCACCGCTTTCTTTTGGGGATGAACATCATATACAGAAAAAGCGCGGCGGAAATAGATGTCGGTGTGGGGAATCTTTATATGAACAAACTGCCCCGGCTTTATCGCCTTGACTTTTGAGAAGGGACTTATTTCGAAAGCAAAATAACTGTTGCCTAATTCTTTCTTTCGCTCAATTGTCGCTTGCTCGACCGTTATCTTGCTCATCTTATGCTCTTTGGGAGCGCCACAAAATACTTATAAACGAACCAGGAGTCAAGTTTATCCGGCGGTATCCAGCCGGTATTGAAATGCGACAGGGCGACAATCTCTGTTGCCTCTTGATTGAGTTCGGGAGAAGGAGACGGGTTCATCAGACGAAGATCAACCACGTCCCCGAAGGGGTCAATTTTTACCTGGAAATATAAAGACCCCTCAAAATTCAGCGTGTATGCCGCCGGCGGATATCTGAACTCCCGGTCCACCCTTATCGGCGCCTCCTGTACCAGCATCAACGTATCGCCGTCAGGTCCAATGAAATACTTCTCCTCGGTGGTCATGGTCCGCTGCTCGGTGGTATCGATCGTCCTGTCGGCTACCGTTGCCGGTTTCGGCTTCGCCTGCGCCCCTTCATCGCGATTATCATCGGTCTGTCTGAAAATCCCCGGTTTGTAGCTCAGTCTTTTCTCCGCTTCCTTTCCCAGGTCGGTCCGCGGAAAGGAGTCGGCGAAATCGGCGTAAGCGAAATAGAGCGAGGAGTCGCCCGGGCTCTCGTAAGTTTCCGTTAACCAGAGAAGCGCAAAGCGCGCCTGCTGATAAAGATGCGATTTCGGAAAACTGTCCGCCACCAGCTGAAAGTAATAGCGGGCGGAATCTACCTTGCTCGAGTCGAAAGCAAAAGATTCCGCTTTCCGGTAGTAATATTGCGCATAACCGGTATCGGCGGCCGTTCCCGCCAGCCCCAGGAGGTCTATCACCTGGGGTATAAAATCGGAGCGGGGATATCTCTTCAGCACCGCCCGCAGCGTGGTATCGAACGCCAGCGTATCATTATACTGGTCGCGGTATAAAAGCGCCGTCGCTATCATCGCCTTGGGCGCGATATAAGTGCTTTCGAAATGCTGTATCACATACTGAAATTCATTCAACGCGGAGTCCGGTTTCCCCAACTGCATCAAGTACAGTTCCGCCAGAAGATACTGCGTCATGGCGGCGCTATCGAGAGCGCCCGGAGGGGCCGCCGTATCCGAGGTCGGCTCCAGCGTCTTCTTCTTCGTGTACTCCTCAAGTTTTCCGATATCGGCGGAGCGCTGAAGGGCATCCTGCTGAATCGGTGTGCCATATCCGCCGCTCTTCGCCAGGTCGTAATATTCTTTTGCTTTCTTATAATTCTCATAATCATACTGGTAAATCAGCCCCAGATTATAATTGGCGTACGCCGCATGTTGCTTCTGTTCCGAGTTTGCCACCCGCTTGTAAACCTCTTCCGCCAGACTCAGGTCGCCGTTTAGTTCATGACCATATGCCACCAGAAGATTAATTGCCGGCAGAGAGTCATAAAAGAGCTTGTTGTCCGCCAGTTTCTTCAAATACCCCATCCCATCCTCAATTTCATATATGAATATGGAGCATTCCCCCGCCTTGTGGGTCGCCCGGAATTCTTCGGCCAGGTCCGGTTTGAAACTGAGCACCTTCAGATAATTCTCGCGCGCCTTCCGGTAGTTGTAGCGGGCGAAATGGCCGTCCGCTATATAAAGCTGCGCCATGATTTTTTCGTTGCGATTCCCCAGCGAATCGACAATGACGTTAAAATACCTTTCCGCCTCCGGATATTTCTTATTCTCAAAGTAATACTCTCCCAGCGTCATCGCCGCTTCGGTCCGAATCGACTTCTCTTTGCTCTCCTGATAAAGCTTCTCGAAAAGTGCCATCGCATCCTCTTCGTCCCCCAGCTTCATCTTCGCTTTGGCCAGATAAAGACGACCCTCTTTAACATATTCCGACTCCGGATAATTGGCTAAGAGTTCGCGGAAACGACGTTCCGCGCGATCGTAATCTTCAGTGTAGAAACTCGAAACCCCGTTGACAAAAAGAGCGTCATCATACCAGCTTGAATTCGGATGCTTGTCCAGAACCTTTTGCGATTTCTCTATCGCTCTGCTGTATTGCCCGGCGTACGCCTTCCCGCCGGTTCGACCGGCTGCTTTACGGCCCGACTCGGCGTCATTAAATGCCTTCCGGGCATGATAAAAGGTGTTATAGTAAACACATCCGGAGACAATCAGCAGCGTCAAAAACGCCGCGCTTAATAAACTATGCCGTCTCATATTCCAGTTCCTGGATAAATCCCTGGCTCAATCCGGCGTCGTAAAACGCCTCCACCGCTTCCTCAAACTCCTCCACCGAAATGCGCCGCGAAATTGGCTTCACGTCCGGCGCCTTATACGCCGGAAAATACTGGCTCATCAGCGACAAATGAATCTCCGGCGAAACCTCCTCCGCCAGAAAGCGAAATATCCCCGCTGAACCGGACAATCGATTCGGAAGCACCAGATGCCGGACTATTACGCCGCTTTTCCCGATTCCGTTCCGGTCGCAGCGCAGGTTTCCCACCTGGTCAAACATCTCCTTCACCGCCGCGCGGTTGGTGGCTACATAATTATGGCATCCGGAATATTCCAGCGCTACGGCGTCATCATTATATCGCATATCCACAAGATATATATCAATTATACCCGCAAGCCGCCTGATTATATCCCGCTTCTGATAGCCGGAGCAGTTATAGACCAGCGGAAGCTCCATCCCCTCCCGACGCGCTTCCCCCAACGCCATCAATGCCATCGGCAACATATGGTCGGGCGTTACGAAATTGATGTTGTCGGCGCCGCGCTTCTTAAGACTCAGCATCAATTCTTTCAGTTCTGACACCGTGACATCCCGTCCGTTCCCATACTGGGATATCGGATAATTCTGGCAATATTTGCAGAAGAGCGAGCAGTTGGAGAAAAATATCGTTCCTGACCCGCCGCCTCCCGACAGCGGCGGTTCCTCTCCATAATGCAGATTGGCGCTGGCAATCCTCAGAGTCGCGGTGCTGCCGCACTTACCCAGTTGCCCCTCGCGGCGATTCACCCGGCAATCTTGAGGACAAAGTTCACACCGCGTAAGTGTTTCGAACAACTCCTCCCCGAGCCTTATTATTTCCTCGGCCGATTTTCTTATCATTTCTTGAATATCTCAACTAACTGAGGAAGAATCTCCCCCGATTTTCCCTGCAGGGCAAAATCGGCGTACTCGGTCAGCGGAGTCGGCTCCAGGTTTATCTCCACCAGATATGCCCGGTGACGTCTTGCCGTCAACGGCATAGCCGCCGCCGGGTGCACCAGCGCCGAGGTGCCGATAGAGAAAAACAGTTCCGCCCGCGATGACGCCTCAAAAGCATCGCTTAATGCCCGCTCCGGAAGCATCTCCCCGAACCAGACCACATCCGGGCGAATACGGCCGCCGCAATCGCACCGGGGAAGATTCCCGCCTTCGAGACTTATCTCCCCTTCATACGGCTCGCCGCATTCAAAACATTTATTCTTAGTTATATTCCCGTGCACTTCCAGAACCTTCTGCGAGCCGGCTCTTCGGTGCAAGCCATCCACATTTTGCGTAATCAATGTGAAATCAGGATAAAATTTCTCCATTTCCACCAGGGCGTAATGCGCGGCGTTCGGCGATACTTTATTCATAATCTCCCGCCGATGCAAATACCACTCCCAGACCAGCTTGGGATTGCTCATAAACGCTTCCACCGTCGCCAGTTCCTCGGGACGAAATTTCGACCAGAGTCCCTCCTTGCCACGAAAAGTCGGCACCCCCGATTCCGCCGATATCCCGGCCCCGGTCAAAACCGCCACCTTCTTCGCCTTTTTCAGGCGCTCCATAAGAATTTCCGGAAACTCCATCATACCGCTCAAAGATACAAAAAATCCCTTCTCCTCGAAATAGTTATTTATATTTGCTCACGCTACTTAAAGAAGTTGACATCAAGATGCCTCGAAAACTGATATTCGCAGTAATTGCCATTGTCTTAAGCCTCCTGGCTCTGGAAGCGGTCGCGCGGTTAGTTGAATTTAAGACCGGCCGAAACGCTCTCTCGCTCGAGCCCTCCGAAGGATGGCAAACGGCGTTTTTCAGTCGCTTCTTCGACTGGCACGAACCGGACCCCGAACTTCTCTGGCGTTTCCGCGCCAATCTCCAGAATCCGCTGATTAAAACCAACTCCAGCCATCTCCTCGGCGATGAATTGCCCATAAAGAAAACCCGCAACCAGTTCCGCATCCTCCTGCTCGGAGATTCCTCCCCCGTAGGGTTAGGGCTCATTTCCCGAAAACAGGCTTTCGGAGAACTGCTGCGTCATTTTCTTCAACTCAATCTGGCGGGAAAGGCCGAAATCGAACTGGTCAACGCCGCCGTTTCCGGTTACTCCAGCGAGCAGATTATTCACTTCCTGCGGAATAAAGGATGGTCTTACCAGCCCGATGCCGTGATTCTGTACTGCGGCAATAATGACGCCTCTATTTCGGGCGAATATTCCGACCGGGAACTGCTGCAGAAACAGAAACTGATTTCACTCAGAAAACTCTTACAGGGTTCCGCTTTTTACCGATTTCTCCAGTCCTTATTCTTTCACCGCGAAAAAGAAAATGTGGCGCCCGCGCAGCCTTTAAAACCGCGCGTTTCCTCTGATGAATTTGAGGAGAATCTTCGTCTGATAAAGACCGAATGCCGTCAGAGACTGATTCCGCTGATTATCCTGAAACCGCCCGCGCCGCGCCTCTGGCCCGCCGGTCTGCAATTCCGTGTCTTCACCCATTTAACAGGTCGAACCGGTGAAACGATAATTCCCCAACCGCTCGCCGCGATTCTGGGACAAAACATTAGTTACTGCCTCGACAGCAATCTATTTCATCAGTTATACGGTGACGGCGATTTTTTCACCCGCGCCGTATTCCAGTCGGCTTTCACTGAAAATCTCCCTGCCGCCGCGGTCAAGAAGATGTATGAAGATTCTCTTCGACAGGAGCAGAACAATCCTCTTCTCTGGAACAACCTCGGCGTCGCCTTTTGGCGCAACCGGGAATTTATCCAGGCTGAACATTGCCTGATTACCGCCCGTCAGTTATATGCTCATGAAAACTCCGCCGCTGATAACTTTCTGCGGCTCAGCGGCGGCTCCCCCATTTTATATAATATCGGCATCAATCATCTCTCGCAGTCATCGCTGGAAGCGCTTGCGGATTCCGCCTCTCTCCCCTTCATCTATCTCGACTCCGCCCTGCAGGCCGATTACTTCTCGCTCCGTATCAAACAGAAGTATCTTGACGCCATCGACCGCCTTGACACCGTCGGCGTCATGATTCTTGACCTTCCCGCGCTATTTCATTCCCGCGGCGGCGAAAAACTGTTCATTGACCACTGCCATCCCACCGCCGAGGGGCATCGCCTCATCGCGGAACTGCTGACCGATAAAATCCTCGCCAGCGGCATTATCAAAGCCTCCCCCTGACTATCGATACCGCAAACTTCTCAGGAATATTCCTCGGTGCCCCACCGCTTGCGGTGGGATTTTAAATATGCGGACTTCCCACAGTTTGTAGGTCAAAATCCCCCCGAGTCTCGTGTGCATAGCGAGGGACGAGTGGGGGTTTTGACAATCTTCCGTAGGGGCGAACCCGCACGTTCGCCCATTGTCGAAATCAAGGTTGCGGCAGCCGCCATTGTGCCATAAATCGTTGCGTCATTTCCTAAGCCCGACTCCGGTCGGGGTGAGAACTGACGCCTCTTTAATGGCTGCCGCTCTCTCGTATGTCGAAATTTTTCTTGAAACGTTGCGTCAGTTCCTAAGCCCGACTCCTGTCGGGGTGAGAACTGACGCCTCTTTAATGGTTGCCGCTCTCTCGCAGGTCGAGATTCTTCTTAGGTTTCGACAACTCCCCTCTCACTCTCCCTCATTCACCCCCAAATTCGATTTCTTGACAGCCTTTTCTCGCAAATGGTCCCCCGCATTTTCAATACAATCCTCACGAGCCGAACCGGCTCAAACTCAGCAGGAAGCTCAGCCAAAACTGCTTTTCTTGCTGCAGGAACCGGTGGAGCAGGCCGCGGAGGTATTTCCTACAAAAGCGTTGGAAGCAAAAGTGGAAACCATCTTCTCGGTCTCGGCCCCGCCGCATTTTGGGCAGACCGGAATCTCGGAGGTTTTGAAAATCAGAAGTTCAAACTGATTTCCGCAGGAACGGCATCTATACTCAAAAATCGGCATAGTCACCTCAAATCAACCATCGCAATAGCCGCACCGGCTATGGAACCGAGAAGAAAGGCTCTTCCGGTATCACAGACCAGCGGTCAGGTCACCCCCACCAGTCCGTAGACATAACTGATACCGATACCGGCTATCCCGCCTAATATAACACCGATGCCGATTTTGGCAATTTTCTTTTTAGGCAACTTCATTCATTATCCCTATAATCTGTTTTTCGACCTCGCCGGCAAGTTCCTCCAGTTCCGAGCCGGGAAGAAACTCGGCGATAAGCGACGGTTTCATCAGCGCCAGATGAGTCTTCCCTTTCTCGCTTCGCACCACTATCTTGCACGGCATAAAGAGCGCCGTATCGATATTCTTCCCTAGCGCCCTATAAGCAAAGCCGGCGTTGCAGACTTCAAATATCTTCAGCGGCTCAATCTCAAATCCCTTCTCTGCCAGGGTCGCTTTGGTATCATGAATCGCCAGCACCCGGAATCCCCGCTCCGGAGTAAGTTTTTCCAGCTCTGAAGTTACTTGCTCAAACGGCTTGGTGGTTTCCCGACGATACGCCATCTCTTTCATATTATTCCTCTACTATCTCAATAGTTGATACGATTTTTGCCACCCCCGCAAGCGTTTGACTCACCGAGCAGTATTTTCCCTCCGAGAGTTCCACCGCCTGCCGGACTTTTTCTCTATCCAGGTTTTCGCCCCTGAAAAGATACTTAACTTCTATATGATTAAACGGTTTGGGGAAACTCTCCGGCTGCTGCCCGGTAACAGTCACCTCCACGCCGGTAATCTTCTGACGCATCTTCTCCAGAATATTGACGACATCAACCCCGGTGCATCCGGCAAGGGCGAACATCAGAAGCTCGGTCGGGCGGTAGCCGCTTTCGGCGCCGCCGGAATTTTTGGAGATATCGGTCGCTATCGGAAAGCCCCAGGTCGAAACCCCTTCAAACCGCCTGCCCCCAACCCATTTCAGTTTTGCCTCTACCATACTGTATCAATTACTCCATCTTTAAACTTCTTTAATGATTCAAAATACAAAATGTTCCCCATAATTACAACTGCCTGAAGACAGCCTAAAGAGTTGACATCCGGACCTATTAAGCATATATTTGGAGTGACAGCAGGGCCGGCATCCGCGATTTTCATGTTTTAAGAACATATTCGTTGGGAGGTCGGTATGAAAATTCTTAATCTGACGGCGCTCATTTTCATTCTACCCGTCGTTGCTGCCGCAGGCATTACCCCGTCGGAGATTTATATCGGATACGGGTATTCGATAACCTCGGCCCCATTTGAACTGACCGAATTCTGGGATAACGGTATTGCTGTCTCGCTCGGCGCCGGATTTGAGCTGAACGACCAACTCCTCTGGAAAATCGGCATCAATCTCATCGATTTCGGTTTCGATAAATCAGCCTATCTTGATTACCGAATGAGTCACGCCATCTACCCGCTGGGGAAAACCTCGGGAGTGGGACCTCCCGGTGGCGGCGATACAGATGATAATTCCCCTATTATTTCGTTTACAGATGCCAACTCTGTCCGCCAGATGACATTCTGGACAGGTATAACCATTTATCCCGCGGGAAGAATTAATCGTTTTTCTCCACGGTTTTCGATGCGCGGAGGCTGGACTGATATTGAAGGGAGTATCTATCACTTTCATGAAGTGATAGGGGGTGACCGGCAGCAGATTGATGGCGCCGGTCCTGTTATGGCGGTAGGAATCGGTTTCGACCTTGCCCTGAGTGCCAGGTTGTTTATTTATTCCGACATTGACGCCCAGGTTTCTTTTCTTCGTCACGGCGAATCAGTCACCGATATTCCGCTTATGGCAGGAATTGGCGTGAAACTCTGACAGCAGGAGCTTTCCGCCCCGTCATGCCTGGATATTGCCCCGCTTCCCAACAAAAACGGCGACCTGGTGAAAAATCGCCGAATCATAAACTTTGGCGTCCCCAAGGGGATTCGAACCCCTGTTGCCGCCGTGAAAGGGCAGTGTCCTAGACCGGGCTAGACGATGGGGACGTAACCCAAATGCGGCTGACAGTATAACAAATTACCAGATTCTGTCAAGCCCAATTAATCTTCTTAAGACACCCCCACAAAATGGCTGACTCCCATACTCCCCTATTTCACCATCACCATTTTGCGCGTCTGACTACCCTGCGGAGTCCTCAACTGATAAAAATAAACCCCGCTTGCCACCGGTTTGCCCCGGTCGTCGGTCGCATCCCAGTAAACCGTATAATTCCCCGCCGCCAGTTCATCTTCCACCAGCCGCGCGACTTTCGCACCCAGAATATTATAGACTGACAAGGTTATCTTTTCCCGACTCTTCAAGGCAAACGAAATCACCGTCCCGGGATTAAATGGATTGGGATAATTCTGCCCCAACTCAAACTGCTCCGGCAGAAGATTTTCGGCATGAGGCTGATAATCGGTCGCTTCAAAGTACCGGTTCTTCGCCCGCGTCGCCGTTTCTTTCAGTCCATTTAGATTGTCGGCCGCCACCACTGCAAAAACCGCCAAGCAGGAATCCCCCGCGCCCAGGGCAAAAGGTCCGGTCGATAGTGCCATCGACCAATCGCTGCTGCTGTCATGAGTCAACGGCGACGACGTCAAATTCGCAAACTTTTCCCCTTCTGAATAGAAGAGTGGATTCAAAGACGATGCCGGCGGGTTATGTCGCAACTTGAACCCTGTCGCCCCTTCAGGATTTATCACGGTCGCCCCGCGGAAACGTGACGGCGCATTGAAATAATAGTACATATACCCCAGTTCGGTCGCTTCATCAAACCCGCCGCGATTGTAGGTATAGTTAAATATATTCCAGTCAAGATAGAGCCCCGGGTATAATGGTGGAAGCGCCGTGTCGGTGCTGTTTATTATCCTGTATTCCAGAATGACATAATTGTTGTCGGGCGCTGTCAACCAGCCCAAAGTCCGTTGGCTTACGGTCAGCCCCAGAGGGAATTCCGCTCTGGAGTCATTAAAGACCGAGTAAGTCTCCTGGTCTGCTTTGGCTCCCGGCGACGTAACAATCAGGCTTCCCCCCGGCGCCACCGCAAAATCATTATCCGGCTCCTCGGCGATATTGCGCGCCCCATCGGATACATGTCCGGAATCGGTTCCTATCATCAGCGCCCCTTCATACATATCATTGCGGCTGAAATCGACATACCGGAACCCGCTGTATCCGAGCGGAAGCATACTTCCGCCGGCAAAACCAAACTGACCGAGATTGGAAATGGTGAACCGGAGTACATCACTTTGATGAGTATAGTATCCGGCGCGCGGTATCTCGCCGACCTGAAGATAAATCTTAGCCGCTGTTATGTACGGCGGCATACTTCCATAAATCATCATATTCAACGAGAGCAATGTCCCCGGAACCACCGTATCCGCTATCACTGCTATCAACTGCTCCTGGCTGGCGGAAATGCTATCCCGTTTGATACTTCCGAAATTAAGAAGCGGTGTCAATAGTTCCAGTCCTGGGCTCGCCACAGTCACACGGCCCGTTACCAGGCTTACATCAATTCCATAATTTTTGAGGAAGACTGTTCCCCGCACCGTGTCCCCCGGATTCATTTGCCCATCGACTAAGGAATAGACCCGCACCACCGGCGCATCGGGCGGTGTCAATTTTTCCAGTGCCAGCGGTATATCGACAAACCCCCATCCATAAACATTATTAGGCGATACCCCTTCGTGCAGAATGGGACGGCAACTCTCTATCAGCGCCTCTTTGATTTCATCAGCTGTTGCGTTCGGCGCATACTGACGCAGTATCGCCACCGCTGCTGAAATATGCGGCGCCGCCATCGAAGTCCCAGTCCTATATTTGTAATAATTATTCGGCACCGATGACCTTATATTGTACCCCGGCGCTACTACGTTCGGCTTGATTGATATCCCGTCACAATCCGACGGTCCCCGTGACGAATTGTTGATAATTATGTCATCCTGAAGATTGAAATTCCCGACGGCGAAACAGTCGAGCGAATCAATTACCCGGTTGGCCGGATTGACTATCGTCAATGGATTTGGACCCAAATTTCCCGCCGCAAAAATATTGACTATCCCTAGCGCTTCGGTATTGTCAATCATCTCCCAGAAATATTCATGGCAGCCTATCGAAACATTCGAAATCCCCCAGCTGTGATTTATCACATCCGGAATATCGCTTATCGTATTCGGGTCGCCGTCCGGGTTCGCCGCCCATTCGAAAGCATCGATTATCGAGGCTCCTACAATATCAATCACCGCCGCCGATATCCACTTCGCCTCCAGAGCCACCCCTATCGTATCACCGGTGGAATCATCATGCCCCACCATTATCCCCATCGTGTGCGTCCCATGCTCATAAGCATTGCCGCTGCCGATTGGATGCGGAAAACTCTGCTGCCCGATCGGGTCAAACCAGGCCGCCGAGGAATCGCCGTCATGCCCTTTCCAGTTCTTATAAAGCGCCGGATGCGTCCCCTGGATGCCGGTATCAAAGGAGCAGATTATTCTCCCTTTGCCGGTCAAACCGAGCTTCCATGCCGAGTCCGCTTTCAGGGCGGTCACATTTGTCTCCACCCCTCCGACCGTATAGGGAGCGGCTCCCCCATCTTCCGGCTCAATCAAACTCACCTGCGGCAATTCAAAGATTTCTGCAACGTCACTTTGTGACGCCAGCGCCTCCAATTCGCTTACCGCCACCTCCGCCGTTAAAACATTGATAATCCAGTGGCTCTTGATATTCCGGGCTTGTCCCTTCTGCTCCAGCGACCGAAGCCGCCCCAGCAGATTGCCCTGCTTCTCATTTGATGCTCTCTGCAGTTTCTCCAGTCCGAAACGATATCGCTCGCCAAAAGTCCTGAAGGCGGCATTCAAATCTTTTTTCAGCGCCCCTTGAGTCTCGCCATTCTTGAAGGCAATCACCACCGTTACTAACGAATCGGAAGGAGCCGAATTTAACTTCGCTCTTAATGACGCCGCTAAATCCCCGGATGTAGCGGAAAAGATGGGGACAATTACGAGGAAGACAACTTTCGCAATCAGAAGACTTATCTTCATTTTATATATTCCTATCCATGGATATATCAAGCGACCACCGTGCCGATACCAATCCCTGGCAGCGAAAAATATCCGCTTATTCGGCAACAGGTTAAGGATAAGCAATGAGGACTGTAACAGCAAGTATGAAAAAATCTTTCCGATATCAGCAACCCCGTTCACATCTTCTCTTTACCCTCTCCTTCCATCTTTGCACGCCTCTTGTTCTCAACCATCACGCAATTCAATCTATCTATTTTCCCTCTTCCCGCGCCGTCAGGAGTCTCTCCTGACGGGACTATAAGGTTGCCATTTAAGAATCGCTCCATCCCACAAAAAAAGGCGTCCCCGTCTTTGACGGGGACGCCAACCCAAGGTGTCACTTTAAGAGGTAATCAGCCGCCCCATTCCCTTAGAGCGGCTTTAACTTTATTACATCATCTCCTACCGGTTTGTTCCCCTGCCGTTGTAAAGGTTCACCAGCGCAAACGACAGATACTCCAGCTCCATCGACATATTCTCATTGCGCAAGAAAACATCTTCCGGAACTTTCAGATTCACCGGCGCAAAATTCAGTATCGCTTTTATCCCCGCTTTCACTACATCGTCAACAATATATTGCGCCACCGTCGCCGGCACCGCTATCACCACTATCTCGATTTTGTTCTCCCTAAGTTCCTTCTCCAGGTTCTTGATATCGGCCACCACAATCCCTTTGTGATTGGAGCCAATCTTCCGCTGGTCATTGTCGAATATCAGCCTGATATTGAATCCCTGCCGCTGAAATTCCTTATACCCCACCAGCGCCGAGCCGATATTGCCCACCCCGATAAGTGCCACATTCCATTGGCGGTCCAAACCGAGTATCTCGCCGATACGACGTTTCAACTCCGAAACCGGATACCCCAGACCGCGTGTCCCGAACGAACCAAAAAACGAAAGGTCTTTCCGAACCTGAGCCGGAGTCAGTTTCTCCCGCTTGGCTAACTCTTTCGAGGATACCGTCTCCTTGCTCTCCTTCTCCAGAACCGAAAGCAACCGATAATAAAGGGACAAGCGATGGATGGTTGATTCCGAAATTCTTCTCTTACTGCTTTCTGATATCAAGATAGCCTCGTAAAGTTATGTTATGCCAATATAATGAATGTGAATTGATTCACAAATATAAAATTACCGCCCCGTCAAGTTTGTGTCAAGAAAAAATTATCTCATATAACCAGAATATCGATGGCAATGAAAATAAGTTCAAGATATTGTATTATTGCTTGAGCCGTATTCTATAAATTGCGATTTCCCTCTATCTACCAATCTGGATAATTCCGCTCCTATTATACTATTACTCGTGGAATATCTCCATTAATTCGGCTCAAGATTTCATAATTGACCGTGCCTGCCCATGCCGCCATCTGTTCCGCGGTGATTTTCTCTTTGCCATCCTCCCCCAGAAGAACCGCTTCTTCTTCCAGTTTCACCCCTTCAATATCGGTGATATCGGCCATCATAAGATTCATGCAGATTCTTCCCCGCACCGGCGCCCGTTTCCCTTTTATAAGAACATACGCCAGATTGGAGAGCCCCCGGTCATATCCGTCAAAGTAGCCGACCGGAAGAATCGCCAGTCTGGTCGGCGCCGTTGTCCGATAGGTGCACCCATATCCGACAAAGGCATCCGCCGGCACATTTTTGACCTGTATCACCCTCGTTTTCCAGGTCAAAAGCGGCGACAAAATGCTGTTGGAACCGCCGGCAAGGCGATAGGAAAGGTAGGTCTCTTTGGAGGGCCAGTGCCCGTAGAGCGCGATACCGGGACGGACCAGCTCGAACTTGGTGTTTTCAAACAGAAGCAACGCCGCCGAGCAGGCGGTGTGACGAAGCGGCGGTTTCAGTCCCAGCGAATTTATCTTGGTTACTATCTTATTGAACTCGGCAAGTTGATAGTTGGCGTAGGTATGGTCGGTGGTATCTTCTATATTGGCGAAATGGGTGGAAACCCCTTTGAGATGAAGATGCGGAGATTTTCTTATGGCGGCGATTATCTTCTCAATATTTTCCGGCTCCACTCCCTGGCGATTTGTGCCGGTCTCGACCTTCAGGTGTATCTCCGCCTTTTTGCCCGCTTTTTCCGTCAGTTTGCCCAGACGATTAACGGTCTCTATATTATAGACCGTCAATTCCAGCCCCAGTTCCGGCACTACCTCCAAGTCCGCCAGCGGAATATAACCGACCACCAGAATTTTTCTTTTCCACCCCCGATGGCGCGCCCGTTCCGCCTCTTCCCGCGAATGAACCGCCAGGTATTCGATTTTCTCTTGCCGGAGAAGGTCCACCATCAGCTCCAACCCATGCCCGTAACCATTCGCCTTCACAGCCGCCGCCACCAGTCGTTTACCGGCAAGTTTACGAATGGTACTGATATTTCCGGAGAGTTTACGGGCGTTGATTTCAACCCAGGTGAGATGTTTTTTCCGCATGGGTGGAATTAATTGCAACTGATAGCGCCCCGCAAATAAAAAATAAGGCGCCGATGGCGCCTTATCTGACTTTTCAATTCAACTTTACTTCAGGACTGCGCCAGAAGAGAGTTTATCAGTTTGACATGCCCCTCTTCAAAGCGCGCCAACTGCTGGAAAATCTCCTGCGCCTCTTTGGCCGGGGTCGATGACGCCGCCCCTTTAAACAGGTCGCGCGAATCTATCTCCAGCTGCAATGCCATTTGCAGGATTTCTTTGCGCGAGTTCATCTTCCGCACTTGCGCCACCAGTTCCCGGTGCGGCGCCGCCATCTCTTCATTTATCTCCGGAAGTCCCTCCTTCTTCAGTATGTCGGCTGTCGATATCCATTTCTCGGAGCGAACCAGCGAATCATACTGCCTCTCCAGAATCTGAAAATGCGCTTTCTCTTCGCCGGCAAGCTGCTCCAGGGTCTCCCTGATGTCGGCGCCACGGGCATGCCTGGCCGCCTCCAAATAAAAAACATAGGTCGCCACCTCCGATTGAATACCGGCGGTCAGCGCTTGAAGTATATCGGGATTTACCGGTGCCATATCATCTCCTCAATCTGCTTCTAAAGAACATCTCACATTTCATACAGGTAATTCTTGTCAAGTTCTTCCTGAAGGCGCGCCTTATGTTTCAGCTCTTCTTTGGCGAGAAACTCGAACATCTCCCGGGTCGCCTCGTTTTCAAAAAGACGGGCATGCTCATGGTAGAAATCGTACGCTTCCTGCTCCCGCTGTATGGCGATCCTTATCGCCTCCTGGGGGTCGGTCGTTTTGTCTATCATCTTTTTATCTTCTCCTTCAGACAACTACTTGCAAAACCGCCTTAATTTCGTCAATCTGGAGCGAAAAGTCAAGACTGCCCTAGCCCTCTTCTCCCCGCGGAGCCTCCGGAACTGCAAAATTTTTCGAATACTGGAGCATCTCAGCCCATTTTTTTGTTCCGGTTGTGAACTTACAGTCCCTTCATGCTGTTACAGTACAAAAGCTGTTTTGCCGTATGGCTAACTCCACGAGCAGAAGCAGCCCCGACACCGCCTCACAACTTAATTGAAAACCAGAATTTAAATAGGAATCATTATGAGCCGACGCATGGCTGTCTTGCTTTCGGGAGGATTGATTATATGCGGCGTGACTTTTGTTCCGGTGATGGTCGCCAGTTACTCCAGTGGACCACTGGATGCCCTGACCGGCGCCCCCGGCGAAAGTACCTGTACTGCCTGCCACGGGAGCGCCGCCGGTGATGGTAGCCTCAGTATCCTTGGTGCTCCCTCAACCTATATTCCGGGGCAGGGTTATACTATTACCGTCCGTCTTGAAGATGAAGGACAACAACGCTGGGGATTTGAGCTGACCGCCATTGACCCGGAAGGCGCCGGCGCCGGCTCCTTTATCATAACGGCGCCGACTCTTACCCAGTTGTCCGACCAACCCGCTCCCGCCCGCGACTATGTCAAACATACCAGCAACGGAACCTTCAACGGCACCGCTCATGGTCCGGTCAACTGGAGCTTTACCTGGCAGGCGCCCCTCAACAATATAGGCCAGGTTCGTTTTTATGCCGCCGGCAATGCCGCCAACGGCAATTTCAGCAGCACCGGCGATTTTATCTATACCGCTTCCCGGACGGCCAACGCCCCGGCTGCCTGCTGTGACCTCCCCGGTGACGTCAACAACAACGGCGCCGTGAATATAATCGATGTAACCTACCTGGTCGCCTATCTCTATAAATCGGGACCGGCTTTGCCCTGCCCCGATGAAGCCAACGCCAACGGCGCTTATCCTGTGAACATTATTGATGTCGCCTATCTGCTTTCAACTCTCTATAAAAATGGACCTGACCCGGTATGCCCTTGAGCCTTAACGGAATCCCCTTTCAAAATCGCCGCCCTCGAAATACCCGGATTCTCACTATTATGGACTGCAATTGTATATATTTTAAACCCGGAGCGAACCATACCAATGGAATCATTGTTATAGAACCTGAGTTCGACATTGGTGAAGAATAACAGCCAGGGCAGTTATGCTGGCTTTATTCTTCTGTTTCATTCACAAGGAGAGCAATATGGCGATTCTGAAGCCCACGGCGGCAGGGATGGTAATGGCATTATTAATCATCATTTCCGGTTGCGGCAGCGACAGCAATCCGACCTCCGGCGGCGGGGGCGGCGGCGGTGTCAAAACTGACCCCTCTTTTGCGTCCGATATTCAGGCAATATTTAACAACCGCGGTTGCAGCAATGTCGGCTGTCATGCCGCAAGCACCGCCAGCGCCGGCCTGATTCTCGCCTCCGGTCAATCTTACGCCAATCTGGTAAATGTTACATCCACCAATGAGCCGCCTAAGAAGCGGGTGGTCCCAAGCGACGTTGCCAACAGCTATCTCGTGAATAAAATCGAGGGGACGCAAACGGTCGGCGGCCGTATGCCCCTAAACGCCACACCGCTGGGTGATACCGAAATTCAAAATATAAAAAACTGGATCAGTCAAGGCGCCAAGAATAACTAACCGCGATACTGATTGCCCGGTATGGCATTGAGGTCGCCCGATATGACAAAAATTATATTTTCGGTCCTGGCATTTACCGCTCTATCCGCGGCGGCAGCGGAGTATCATGTTGACCTGTCCGCCAAAAATCAGGTGAAATTTATCTCTGATGCCCCCATCGAAGATTTTGAAGGGGTCGCCGACAAGATTGACGGTTACGTTTTGTGGCAGGAAGACTCCCTGCGCGAAGGCACGGAGTACCAGGGCAGCGAGCTCTATTTTGAGGTGGAATTGAAAAGCCTCGATACCGGCATTGGCCTTCGCAATCGTCATATGCGGGAGAATTATCTGGAAACGGATAAATTCCCATACGCGCGGTACAAAGGACGTATTTCAGAAGTAAAGAAATCACCGTCGGGAGGTTTCATTGTCGTCAGCGACGGCGACTTTGAAGTGCATGGCAAAAGCAAAGCAATGACCATCGTAGCGGAAGTGACCGGCGATGGAAAATCATACCACGTTACAAGCAGGTTTTCGGTGAAACTGCCTGACTTTCAGATTGAGGTGCCGTCACTGATGTTCCTCAAAATCAGCGAAATAATCCAGCTGGAACTTGGTTTTAATCTAATATTGGCAGATAACAAAGGAAAATAAATCGGATTCTTGAAAAGGAGGCCGCTTGCATAGATTCATACCCTCATTTCTGGCCATAATGCTGCTTTCAATCGTTGCCGATATCGCTGTCGCCCAGTCATCCGGAAGCAACTGGCAAAGACAGGCTCCCGCCACCGAACTTGATTTGGAACTGTTCCGGGCATTGCAGGTGGCGAATCTTCCGACCGCCGAGACTCTGCAAAAAGGGGACCTCGAGTTCGAGATTTCGCACCGTTTCGCTCCGGCTCTTTCCGAAGGCTCCGATTATCTCTGGGGACTGGATGGTCCGGTTCAGATGCGTCTGGGGCTCGGCTATGCGTTTAGCAACCGCCTGGTAGTTACTCTGGCGCGAAGCAACGCCAATGACAATATCGACCTCAGTTTCCGTTACAAAACGCTACAGTTTCACAGCAGCACCTTGCCGCTTCTGGTTGGGATACATGGCGGCGCCGCCTGGAATACTGAAGTCTATGTCGCCGGGCGCGATAAGGGCGACTCCCGCAACTTCCAGTTCTACGGACAGTTGATTGTCAACACGCTCATTAACCGCCGACTCGGCCTGGGGATTGTCCCTTCAGTGGTTTCCAACAGCGACATCTATGCCCCCAGTTCCGAGCATACTGTCACTCTGGGCACATACGCCGAATATTACATAAGCCCGCTTCTGGCGGTTCTGGCGGAATGGAGTCCGGTCATAGATGGTTACAAGAAAGATTACAACGCCGCATCCTTCGGTATCGAATTGAACACCGGCGGGCATTTCTTCAAAATAATCTTGACCAACGCCCTCTATCTGAATCCATCGCAGTATCTTTCAGGGAGCGAATTCCAGTTCAAGAGCAAAGAATGGCGTCTCGGCTTTAATATCACCCGTCTGCTGAAACTGAAAAGATAAACGGTTCACTGCGTCGTCAGATTGCCGCTCTTGCGGCTGCGAATACTGTAGGAAAGCAGCGGCGCCAGGAAGGCAGAGATGAAAATAAGTATCGAGAGACGTCCGTCCAGAAGGCTGAATTCGGCGATAATCGCTTCCCACGTGTCTCCCATAACGTGATATTCGAAGATAATATCAAAGGCGGTCCCGAAAATTCCCCAGAATAGTCCCATAGCAAAATAATGCCAGCGCGAAAACGGAAATTTCATATGCGACACCAGCAAATATGCCACCACCGCCACAAATATCAGGATATTGGCGATATTTATCAGATGCGCCGGGTAATATCCCAGTTGCGACTCCAGAAGAAAAGTTTTGACCGCATTATTGATGGCGATAAATATCGCCAGCACCAGAGATAAGCCCAGGGAATGAAGAAGCACACGCGTCGGCAATTTCATAATTGCTCCGTTTACCGGTCTCTCTATATATCGGCGAAACGGAACCTTTTATGCACCGGGAAAGATTGGGCGATGATGCTCAAGAAGATAAGTTGATATGCCCCCGGAAGAATTAAACCTCTAAGCGATATTCCGGACTTTCCGCGCCACCACCGCTATCCGATACGCTCCCCTTTTCGGTTTCACAAATCTGAAGCAGTCATACAGATGCTCCACTCGAAAACCGGCTGAGTGAAGCAATCTCTTGAGGACGGACAAAGAATACGCCTTCTCTGTATGCACTTCTTCAAACCGTTCCCAGAGTTTTCCTTTACGGGCAAAACAGACCGCCCGCAGGTCTGCCTGTGATGCCCGCTCGTAAAACAGCGACTGCCATATCCAGGCGACATTATCGTAAGAGCGGGCATAAACCTTGTCTCCCCAGAGGCACTTGAGCGCTTCTTTCGTGTTCATATCAAAGATGAATAATCCATTCGGATTCAGATGCCGATTCAGATTGCGGAAACAGGCCGATAGTTCCTCTTCTTTCAGAAGATAATTCAGGCTGTCGTAGTACGATGTAACAAGGTCGAACATCTTGAGACCGAGTCCGCCGGTGTGTCTGATTTCAAACTCCGGCAGACGTTGATGAATCAGGTTCACTTTTACTCTTTCTTTTCGGATTTTCATCGCGGCGAGCCTGAGCATATCGGCGGAGCCATCCAGCCCGTAAACTTCCCACCCTTTCCGGGCGAAACGTATTGCCGCGGTGCCGGTGCCGCAGCAGAGGTCGAGCGCCGAGCGGGGCTGGAAATTCTTCCGCTTCAGAATCTGGAAGGTATAATCGACCATCCTCGCCGAGAATCTATCTTGACCGATTTCATCCCAGATTTCGGCAAGACGGGTATACGGTTGGAAACGGCGCGGCATTCGCTTAAGATATCTTTGTCTCCGCCCCGACTCAAGATAATAACATCCTCCGATTCTGTTGCGCTTGCCGACTCAAATATCTATATTTCCCCATTGGAGGGAACATATTATCCAATGGCTCGTAACTGCATCTTAAGCATTATTTATTGAGCCGGACCTGGATTCCGGCCTCTCGGAACGGAAAGGAGTATTCTATGCCGACAATCTTCTGGCTCTGGCTGGCCGCGGCAGTGATTTTTCTGATAATCGAAATCGGCACCCCTTCGCTGGTCTTTGCCTGTTTTGTGGTAGGCTCCATCGGCGCCGCCGTCACCTCCTGGCTGGGGGGCTCATATCTGATTCAACTGGCGGTCTTCGCCGGAATTTCAATAATTCTGATACCGACCACCCGCCCGCTGGCGCGCAAAATCACCAAACCATCGCCGCAGCCGACCAATGTTGACGCCATGATTGGCAAATCGGGCGTGGTCCTGGAAAAAATCGACCCCAGCACAGAATCGGGGCAGGTGCGCGTTGATGGGCAAGTCTGGCGCGCCAAAGCCAATGAGATTATAAATGAAGGCGCTAAAATCAAAGTCTTGAGCGTGGTCGGCGCCCGGTTGAATGTGGTCAGGGAAGAATAGAATTTCATTATAAAAATTCCGGGAAGGAAAGGATAGAAAATGGAAGCATATGTCTTTGTAGGTGTCGCCGTCCTGCTCGCTTTTATCCTGGGCGGGATGTCTATCGTGATTATCCGTCCGTACGAAAAAGGGCTGGTGGAACGTCTCGGCAAATACCAGCGGACGCTCGATTCCGGCTTGAATCTGATTATGCCGTTTTTCGATTCGGTGCAGAAGGTCGATATGCGGGAGGTGGTGCTTGATGTCCCCTCGCAGATGGTTATCACCAAGGATAATGTCAATGTTGAAGTCGATGCCATCATTTACTGCCAGGTGACGGACCCGGTCCGTGCCCGTTACGAAATCAGCAACTATATCCTGGCGGCGACCAAACTGGCGCAGACCAACCTTCGCAATATCGTCGGCGAAATGGAGCTCGACCAGTCGCTCACTTCCCGCGATACCATCAACAACCAGTTGCGACAGGTGCTCGACACGGCGACTGACAAATGGGGGATGAAAGTCAACCGGGTTGAAATTCAGCGCATCGACCCGCCGGTAGATATCACCGAGGCAATGAGCCGTCAGATGAAAGCGGAGCGCGACAAGCGTGCCGCCATTCTTGAAGCCGAAGGTATCCGGCAGGCATCAATTACCAAGGCCGAAGGAAGCAAGCAGGCGGCGATTCTTGAAGCCGAGGGGTATGCCGAGGCGGTCAGGAAAAAAGCCGACGCCGAAAAATACCGGCAGATTGCAGTCGCCGAGGGTGAAGCCAAAGCGATTGGGAATGTCTTCAACGCTATCCATGAAGGTAAACCGGACAAGGAACTGATTACTCTTAAGTATCTGGAAATGCTCCCCAAATTCTCCAGCGGCACGGCCAACAAAATTTTCATCCCGTACGAAGCCAGCGGCATAATCTCCGCCCTCTCGGCGATGGTCGAAGGGATAAAGGGGGAAAAGGCAGAGGAGAAAAAGGCATAGAGGTCTAAATTACCATCTGGTGCCCCACCGTCCTGGTCGCCGCGACGACTTGCGGTGGGATAGCCTGTAGTACGAATACGGCGGAGTCAAAATGTTCTGTCAGGTCTTAGGCTCGACACCAGTCGAGGCGAGACCTGACAGTCTTTCAACGTTGCGCCAGGTCTTAGACTCCCATTTCAGACGGGAGGCGAGACCTGACGCTATACATGAGAGTATCCGCAGGTCAAAACCCCCGCGCTTTCGACATTACCATCTGGTGCCCCACCGTCCTGGTCGCCGCGGCGACTTGCGGTGGGATAGCCTGTAGTACGAATACGGCGGAGTCAAAATGTTCTGTCAGGTCTTAGGCTCGACACCAGTCGAGGCGAGACCTGACAGTCATTCAACGTTGCGTCAGGTCTTAGACTCCCGTTTCAGACGGGAGGCGAGACCTGACGCCCAATCATCTACTCCCCCCCCAACTTTCCCATAGACATCATCATTAAAAACTCCATAGATTCTGCGACAGTGCGGTACTCAATAACCATCGCTCTCTCTTAAATCAAGGAGGATTCGTTTATGGAACCTGTCAGCATGAACTATCTGGCCGTTCTAATCGCCGGTGTCGCCTACATGGCGCTGGGCGCTCTCTGGTACTCGCCGATTCTGTTCGCCAACGCCTGGATGAAATGGGTCGGCAAAACCAAGGAGCAGGTCGCCAAAGATTTCAAACCACTGAACCTTCTCTGGATATTGATTCTATCTCTGGTCGCCGCCTACGGCATTGCCCGCATCATGCTCTGGGCGGCGCGCGGAAGCGTCGCCGACGGTATCGTCATTGGCCTTCTTGCCGGAGTCTGCTTTGTCCTTCCCTCATACGGAGTCAATGATATCTCCGAGAAACGCCCCCTGGGATTGACCGTGACAAATATTCTATATCATATCGCCGGTTTCGTGGTGATGGGGATAATTATCGGAGTAATGTAGAAGAATATGTCGAGACCGCTCGACCGATAGGAAAGTCTCCGGCAGGTCGAGGGTCTTGACCGCCAACCTGTAGCGTTTGGTGCCCCACCGCTTGCGGTGGGATGGACTATAGTACGAAGACAGCGGATTCGAAATCTTCTGTCAGCTCTTAGGCCCGACATCAGTCGAGGCGAAACCTGACAATCTTTCAACGTTGCGTCAGGTCCAAGACTCCCGTTTCAGACGTGAGACGAGACCTGACGCTATACATGAGAGTATCCGCAGGTCAAAACCCCCGCGGTTGCGACATTGTCATCCGGTGCCCCACCGTCCTGGTCGCCGCGGCGACTTGCGGTGGGATGGACTATACTACGAATACAGCGGATTCGAAATCTTCTGTCAGGTCTTAGGCCCGACACCAGTCAAGACGAGACCTGACAGACCACCCCCCACACCGCTTCCAACTCAGAGATTATCCCTTGACATCTTTTCTGTCACCGCCTCTGACAGCCAGAAAAGTTCCTTCAGGAAATTATTGGCGGTCTTCTCCACCCATGGCTGAAGCGGGTTCCCATTTTCGTCGAAAGTCTCACCGACTTTCGTCACCGGAAAACGCGCCGGTACCAGGATTGACCCCATCGAAATCAATACCATTCGTAACTGCGCCAGCGCATTGAGTCCGCCAAATTGCCCATTGGAAACTGTCACAATCCCCACCGGTTTCCGTTTGAACTCCGGAAGAAGATAATCGATAGCATTCTTCAGCACGGCCGGATACCCGTTGTTGTATTCCGGGCTGATTATTACGACCGCATCGGCAGCGGCGATCTTCTCGGAGAATTCCTTGAGACGAGACGGGGGATCATCCCGTTTATGGAGCCGCTCTTCCATGACGGGGAAGTTGTATTCAAAAAGGTCCAGAAGTTCCGTTTTCGCCTTACCGCTTTCATCCAGCCTTCTCTGAATATACTTCGCCACCCGCGGACTCATTCTTCCCCGGCGGCTGCTTCCCAGAATTAGAGCAATCTTAAGCAATTTACCACTTCATCTCTGCCCGAAATCTTCTTTCAGATCTCAGGCTCGACACCAGTCGAGGCGAGACCTGACAGTCTTTCAACGTTGCGCCAGGTCTCAGACTCCCGTTTCAGACGGGAGGCGAGACCTGACGCTATACATGAGAGTATCCGCAGGTCAAAACCCCCGCGGTTGCGACATTGTCATCCGGTGCCCCACCGTCCTGGTCGCCGCGGCGACTTGCGGTGGGATGGACCATAGCACGAATACAGCGGTTTCGAAATCTTCTGTCAGCTCTTAGGCTCGACACCCGTCGAGACGAGACCTGACAGTCTTTACCTTCTTCTACCGCTTCACTTCCATCTTGGCGCCAGTCCCGGAATTCGCGGCAACTTCGGATGCCACCGGCGGACACTCCTCGGTTATCAGCCGCGCCGAGCGGTTGCCGGTGAAATAGTTCCACGCCCATTGCACCAGAATCAGAACCCGATTCTCAAACTCCACTATGTACATCAAGTGCACAAAAAGCCACGCCAGCCATCCGATATATCCCGATATCTTCAGAAATCCAAAATCAGCCACGGCGTAGGTTTTCCCGATAGTCGCCATTATGCCGTAATTTCGGAAATGGAAAGGTCCGGTTGTCTTTCCTTTGAGACGTCTTGTAATCACCCTGGCAACATACTGCCCTTCCTGTTTCGCCACCGGCGCTATCCCCGGAAGCGGCGTCCATTCGCGGTCATTGAGATACGCCAAATCCCCGACAACAAAAATCTCGGGATGTCCCGGGACAGTCAGGTCAGGATTGACCTTGATTCGCCCCATCCGGTCGCGTTCGATCCCGATTGCCTGCGATAGAATATTCGCCACCGGTGAGGCTTTCACGCCGGCTGCCCATAGAATAGTCCTCGCCTTGATAACTTCTTGCTCATCCCCCCGTTTGATGATAACCGTTTCCGCCTCTATCTCCGAGACCATCCAGCCGGTCTTGACCGTAACTTTGAATTTTTTCTCCAGCGCCCCTGTCGCCCGCGCCGAGAGGGTGGGATGATAAGTCGGCAGAATCCGCTCCAGGCTGTCTATCAGAATTATCCGCGCCTCCGCCGGGTCGATACTGCGGAAATTGCGGCGAAGGGCATCAAAGGCGATTTCTCCCAGCGCTCCGGCAAGTTCCGCGCCGGTCGGACCGCCCCCAATCACGACAAAAGTCAGAAGTGCCCTTATCTTTTCCGGGTCAGTTTCTTTTTCCGCCTCTTCGAATGCCAAAAGAATCCGCCGTCTGATTCGAGTGGCATCTTCGATACTCTTTAACGCCAGGGTATATTGCCCCCAATGGTCATTGCCGAAATAATGATTCTGCGCTCCGGCAGCAATAATAAGCGAGTCATACGGCACCTCCCCATCTTTCAGGCGGACCTTGCGCGCCTCTACGTCAATACCGACCGCTTCGGCCAGAAGCACCCGGGTGTTTTTCTGTTTGCGAAGTATCAGCCTCAGAGGTGAGGCAATATCGGCCGGGGAGAGCGCTCCGGTCGCCACCTGGTAAAGCAGGGGTTGAAAAAGATGATAGTTACGGCGGTCGATAACTGTAACATCGACCGGCGCGTTCTTTAGGGCGCGGGCGGCATCAAGCCCCCCAAAACCTCCCCCGATGATTACTACTCTATCTCTTTCGGCCATCGTTTTTCTGTCCCTTTCAATTATAGTCTAACCGCAAATCAGGACTTCGGTTCCTTTTGCCAAGGCCCGCCCCAGTCCCCGATTCTCCCCAGTATATTCTATGATACGATGCCGCACCAAAAAAAACATCCCGCTTTTAAGGCGGGATGACAGCATCACACGTGAGACAGTTCTAACGGCAAGGGACAATTTCGCAATTGCAGAATGCTATATCTATATCAATCTCCCTATTATTCCAAAGCGCCCAGGCCTACTCGTACTCCTCACAATGCCAGACCCCCTCTTCCGGTTTCTCAAAGCGGCAACTTTCCCGCTTCTCGCAATTGATACATAATCCCTTGTAGGCGGGTAGCTTCTCAATTTTGACCGGCGCCGCCATTCCGACACCTTTCTTTGGGGATATGATTAAACGAGCCTCATCACCATCATACTCTTCACAGAAGTGAATTATCTCACCCCGCGACTGATAATAAATGCAGTTTGACTCGTTGCGGCAGGTCGAACAGATTCCGCCTGTCTGAGGAACTACAACAGATGGTTCCGGGTCTCTTTTGATCTTTTCTATCACAAAATGATTCGGCATATCAAACTCCTTCGACTAAATCTACAATTCTCAACTTATATCAATACAACTGCTGTGCCAAAGGAGCGGATGCCAGTCTCTTTTATATTGCCACCGACCCGTGTAAATGACCTTGTAAGTCCTTGATATTCAAAATAATAGAATTATCGTCGGACGGCGGACGGGGAGAGTCATCGTCAAGCCCCTTAAATTGAGAGGTTTTGTCGGGTATTAATACCTCAATGGGGCAAAATTACCCACAGGCGATTATTATTGCTCCGGCGTGATATTCTTGATTTTTTCCCGAAGCGTCTTTCGGTCGATACCAAGAATTTCGGCCGCTCTGGTCTTATTGCCGTGGACTGTCGCCAGAACATTTTTGATATACTCCGCTTCAACTTCCGCCAGAGTGCGGTCAAAACCGGCCTCCCGGCTGACGGTGAACCGAAGATGGCTGGGGAGGTCGGAGACCTCGATTTTGTCGCTGTCGGTCATCACCACCAGCCGTTGAATCATATTCTCCAGCTCCCTGATATTACCGGGCCAGTAGTAATTCCGCAACGATTTGAGGGCATCAGGACTGAACTCCGGTATCCCCCGGCCTAATTCCCGCGCATATTTGGAGAGGAAATGCTGGGTGAGAATCAGAATATCATCCCCCCGCTCTCGCAGAGGCGGCAGGGTTATATTAATCACATTCAACCGGAAAAAGAGGTCTTCGCGAAAACTTCCCTTCTTAATCAGGCTGAGCAGGTCTTTATTGGTGGCGGCAATAATTCGGACATCTATCTTCCGCGAGCGGTTGGCGCCGACCATACAGACTTCTTTGTCCTGAAGCACCCGCAGCAGTTTGACCTGCATCGCCAGGCTGGTTTCGCTGATTTCATCCAGAAAGATAGTCCCCCCTTCGGCGGTCTGAAAGAAACCGGCGCGCGACTCGGTGGCGCCGGTGAACGCCCCTTTGACATAGCCGAAAAGCTCGCTCTCCAAAAGCCCTTCCGGTATTCCCCCGCAGTTGACCGGAATAAAGGGCGCTGAAGCCCGGAGACTGCTGTAATGAATAGCCCGCGCTACCAGTTCTTTGCCGGTGCCGCTTTCGCCCTGAATCATGACCGTGGCATTTATGCCGGCCGCTTTGGTGATGGCATTAAAGACTTTTTTCATTACGTCCGAACTCCCTATCAGACCGTGGGTCGAGGTCGGGAATCCCCGCCGCTGCAGTTCCGACATCCTCTTCAGCTTCAATTTCTCCAGCACCCGGCGCACTGCCGCCAGAAGTTCCTCGTCGGTAAACGGTTTGGAGAGATATTCATCCGCCCCGGTCTTGACCGCCTGCACCGCGCCGTCAATAGTGGCATAGCCGGTAATCATCATAACTTCCGTGTCCCGAAAATTCTCCCGTATATGCCGCACCAGTTCCAGTCCGCTCACTTTCGGCATCTTCAAATCGGTGATAACCAGGTCCACCGGGCTGTTATCCAGTATCTGAATTGCCTCCGGAACTCCCGGCGCCGTCAATACGGCATACCCTTGCGAGGTCAGGTTCCGCTGAATCACTTCCAGCGTATCGGGGGCATCATCTACGACCAGTATTGTCGAACTATCATCAGCCATCTTCTTCTGACTCCTTAATTGCGCTCATTTCACCCACCGGCAGTTCTACTTCAAAGCGGGAACCTGCCCCGGGTTTGCTCGCGACTTTAATCGTCCCGCCATGAGAACTGACTATACCATGAACCACCGACAGTCCCAGTCCGGTCCCTTCATGAAGGTCCTTGGTGGTAAAAAAGGGAACAAAAATCTTCCGCATGATATCCGCGCTCATCCCGACTCCGGTATCTTCCACCACCAGCGCCACATGTCCGTCGCGATGCTCCGTTCTTATCGTCAAGGCTCCCCCCTGTGGCATCGCCTGAACGGCGTTGACAACCAGATTTATCAGCACCTGATGCAGCTGTGACGGGTCGGCGACAATTTCCGGCAGTCCTTCGGCATACTGGCGCACAATATCTATCCCGCTTCGGGCGCAGCGCGCCTCCAGAAAATAAAGACCTTCCTCCGCCACCCGGTTGAGACTTACCTTCATCTTTTGTGGCGGCAACTGACGGGCAAAAACCATCAGTTTCTTGATTATCTCCCGGGCATGCAGGGAGGCATTTATGATTTTTTTGATATCGCTGGTTATGGAAGAAGGAACCTCGGGATTTTTGAGAGCCAACTGCGCGAAGCCCAGAATTCCGCCCAGCGGCTCATTGAGTTCGTGCGCCACTCCGGCGGCAAGCTGCCCGATAGTCGCCAGACGGTCAGCGTGGCGAAGCTGCTCTTGAAGAAGATTCCGCTCCATCTGAGATTGACGTCGCTCAATTATTATCGCCAGTTCCCCTGCGACCGTATCGAGCAGATTTCTCTCTTCGCTGAGAAATGGTCCTTCATCCAGTTCCGGTCTTTCTTCTTTATAGACAACTTCCACCATGCCGCGGCTGACCCCGGCGACTTTGATTTCCGCCGACAGCGAGGCTTTTCCCGGTCCATATCCGGCGGCGACAAATTCCTTCCCATCGAGAAGTATCCGGGCCGATGCCGCTTCCGGATAAAGCATCGCCGGCGGCAGCAACTGCACCGCTCCTTGAAGCAGTTCTTCTTGAGAAATCTCCGGCATACCGACAATCTTCGCCAGCCCGTACAGGCAGGTTAACTCCTTGACTCTCTCGCGCAGCGCTATCTGGGCATATCGATGCACCAGCGCCACCCCCAGGTTCTGCGCCACCGCCTCAAGACCCTCCATTGTTTCTGGGGTAAAGGCATTCCTCTGACGGCATTTGAGAATCAGAAGGCAGCCGCTTTCGATATCGGCCGTAAAAGGCACCACGGCTAATGAAGGAAATTCATCGCGAAAATTCAGCGCTCTCTCAACTTCGTGGTCTGGTTTCAGCCGGCGGTATCGAATCGGTATTGAGGCGTCGCCTACCGAAAAAAATCCCTTGGCGCCGAAGAGCCCTGATGCCGGGTCATAATTCCGGAGAAGTATATCATGCAGAAGCGCCTCCCAGTCGGAAACTGAATCTGTCAGGTCGGGGAAAATCCGCGAGGAAAGCCGTCCGTTAGTGGTTATGACGTCAAAATTAAATATCAACGGGGTCCCCCTGGTTGCCATGGTGCGAAAGTGTCGTCCCCTTTCCCTGGTTCTTATCTCGACCGAATCGCAACAGGTTATATCCATAATCATCCGGGAGACTTCCCGGAGAAACTCCGCGCGCAAAACACCGCGGTTGGCAAACCGCAGAATTTCTCGCGAAAGCTCTCCGAAGGGGTCTTTGGAGCGGTGGGAATCGCCTGGAATTTCTCTATTTGGGCGGTCTGATGGCATCAATTCACTTTCATCTCCGATACAGATTGCTCAAGCCGGCAGGCAAAGTCAAGCGAATTTTGCTTTTGATTCGCCGCTACCGATGTTATCATCAAGTTGATTCTTCGGATAAAAGCGGAGAGACGGTAGATTGACACAAGAGCCTGACAAACTATATCCCTTGGCAAAACGCAGTTTCATTCTGTTGGCGGGTTACCTCGTCTTACGATTTGCAGCATCTTTCTTTCCCGAGAGTCGCCTCTGGGGCATTAACCACGGCGCCTTTGTTGACCGATTGCCTTTCCTCTTCCCTCTGACTTTAGCCGTCGCCATTCTATTTCTATACATCGCCGCAACCCGTCCGCACTGGCTCGATAGAATAAGCCGCGAAAGACTGCCTGACACTCTCTATAAAGATATCTTTGCTTATTCCATACTCGGTCTCGCCGCCATTTCGTTCATAATATTCGCGGTGGAGACACATTTCCTCGGCGATGGTTACACTCTGCTTGCCAATCTTGCCGGTCCCGACCCCACTATCAAAGGTCGCGCTTACGGCGAAATGCAACTGCAATTATTCTATTATAAGCTCATAAATACCGGCGACGCCTGGGATGCCTATCGCACTTTCCGCGACCTGACGATTGCCGCCGGCTTCATCTTTGTCTTTTCGCTGCTTTACTATGGACGAAAACTGTTTGCCGCGCGGTTCTCATATATGGCGTTTGTGTTCTTGAACCTTCTTGCCGCCGGCACCATTCTTTATTACGGTTATGTCGAAACCTATTCGGTCACCAGCGCCATTATTTTTCTCTCCCTTGTATCCGCGCTCTCGGCAATAAAGTCGGGCAAATTCTCAGCCGTCCCTCTGTTGGCTTTCCCCATCGCTGTCCTTCTTCATTGGATTAGCATTGTGTACCTTCCGGCCCTCCTGCTTTACCTGGCATACTTCATCGGGAAGAATAATTCGCGGCGCCTGCTGGAGAAGAAGGGAAAACTTATTGTCGCCGGAACCGCCCTCTCATTCCTGCTGTTTTACGCCCTGGTCAAATGGGCCGGACCCCCTTTTTGGAAATACGCCTTCCTTCCGCCGGTAACTGACCGCTTCACTGTTGACAACTATACTCTC
>JBFMEF010000158.1 GCA_040753495.1 Candidatus Zixiibacteriota bacterium | reverse complement strand
GGAGCCGAGGATTTCCACCCCATAGCCAATACCCCGATTGGCATTGGCGCGGCCGAAGTAATAGCGCCCGGTAGCGGCGACAAAGAGACTGCCGGTGCCCAGCGCCAGTGTGAAGAGAAAGAGAAGATGGTAGTACAGGGCTATCCGGGGAAGGATATTGTCGTAAGTTAAAAGGAGCAAGCCGGCGGCTAATAAGAGCAACATCAGGGATGGGATTGATAGATTTTCACTGGCGGTTCGAAGCGCCAGGTATGTTCCAAGCGCCAGTCCCAGCATGAAAACTCCCACCAGAAGCCCCAGGTCAGAATAGAGCGCCCCGGCGCTTGACTGGAAAAGGTAGAAAGAGACCAGTTCCAGCGAGAGGGAAGCAAATCCGGCGACAAAATAAAGGATGAGGGCGAAATTGCGTCGGCGATGGCGTTTGATGAGCGCTGTAAGGCAGAGAGCGATAAATATTAGAGCGAACAGAATTGACGCATAGGGACGCTCGAATAAGGTCGTCACCAGATTCCTGGCGAAATTCTCCATCTGTGCCCGGTAAATGGTTTCCCTCTGGATGAGCGATGGTTTTTTGACCTCGTTGAGAGCATCATCGGCCTGCAACGCCTCCGTAAGCCGCGCCACTTTGAGTGGTTGCAGGCGGTCTTCCAGATAACCTCTATTGACAAAGTTGGGCGAGAACGGAAGTTCTTCGGTTCGCCGGATAATATCCGCAGCCGGCGTATCAAGCAGCGAATCGGCCGAGGCAAAGAATAAGGTGGTTTCGCCGGGCCAAAATGTTACATAAGGAAAAGAGGCTCGAATGCTATTGTAGATGACTGCCAGCGCTTTTGCTTTATCATCGGAAATATGACGGTCGCTGTCATAAGGCGCGCTCAGAAGAACAATCCCTTTCGGATTCAGTCCCATTCGCAATTGACCCAGGAATTCGCCGGTTACAAGGCGGTTTCCCAGGTAGGTTTCCGTTTCGCCGATATTGATGACCACAAAATCGAAGCGACTCAGCAGGTCTCGTCGGGAAAAAAAGGCAATCGGGTCATCGTTTATTACAGTCAGATTGGAGGGTCTCCCGAAAAGACGCCGCCCCTTCTCCTCAAGTTCAGCGCGCGCGTCAAGACAGACGATTTTAAGGTCTGGCAGAGAGTCCGCCAATTCTGAAAGAAGAAAATCACCTCGGCCAATAAATAAAAGACTTTTACCTTCCGGATGATAAAGGAGCGGCGGAATCAGGGAGAATTCGGCGGCGCTCCAATCGGGAAAAGTGGTTTCCCGCAAGTTATCGGTGATAAGGGTGGTATTCTCGGCATTGCGAATTATGACTTGCCTGCCGTACGGCGTTTCAAAGCTGTCAATGACCTCAAAAGGGGAGAATCTTATTCTCTCAATCCTCTTTTCCAGTTCCGGAGTTGCGATAATGGCGGGCAGCGCGAACGCCAGTGCGGCAGCAATCTGAAGCCAGAGTTTGATGGTCCTGGCTACAATGAATATCACAATGAATGCCGCAATCATTACGGCAATTGACAGCCCCGTAACAGACAGAGACAGCAAAGCAGTGACCGCCACTCCCCCAACAAAGGCGCCCCATCCTTCAAACAGATAGACTTCGGCAACGGCCGCGGCCGGTTTGTATCCGCCTGAGGTTATCGCCGAAAAAAGTCCTCCCGAGATGAGACCGATGGGGAAGATGACGATTGTCGCTATGAGCAGCGCCACTCCCAGAGGAATGACTTCTCCCGGGAAGGAGCCGAGCATAAGCGGCGACAGGCGAATTGCCAGAAGGACAATTGGAAGTAAAATTGCTCCCCCCAGGAATAAGGCTTCGGCGCGAATACGCCTATTCTCTCGCCCGCGCCAGAATGCTCCCAGCGCCACCGCAACTAACCAGGCAAAGAGGGTGATGCCGATAAATAATTCTCGTCCGTTCAGGGTTGATACAACCTCCCTGAGAATTAGAACTTGCGCCCCGACTGAAAAAAGACCAAGGAAGAATGCCTGGCGTTTCATCAGAAGATTCCCGGCAGAATTTTCCTGCAGAACCGGCAGAGGTTCCCTTCGATATTTTTCTGCAGAATCTGATACCCCCGTCTTTCAATCAGTATATTGCCGCATTTCGGGCAGTAGGTCGATTCTGCCTTATGCCCCGGAAGGTTGCCGAGATAAACAAACTCCAGTCCTTCCGCCCGGCAGATTTCATACGCCCGCTCCAGGGTCGATTGCGGGGTGGGGGGAAGGTTCTTCAGGAGATACAATGGATGGAATCGCGAGAAATGCACAGGAGTTTCTGTGCCGACATAGTTTTTCAGCCATTGCGCCAAATCACGAAACTCGGCATCGGAGTCGTTCAGTGTCGGCACCACCAGATAGACAATTTCCAGCCAGACACCGGATTTTTTTATC
>JBFMEF010000157.1 GCA_040753495.1 Candidatus Zixiibacteriota bacterium | reverse complement strand
GATGCCATCTTCTCGTTCACGATAAATGGCATCTCCGGCATAAACCGGCTATTTGAACTATTTAATGTATGGTTGATATTATGATTCCTGTCATTTGTCCCGTCCGCCATCGCTACTGCCTGGTCAACGACAACACTTGTCGGAGTCAATTCGGCATTGCCGAAAGAACTTGATATCGATATCTCATTTATACTCCCCTTTAGACTCGTTATCAGACCGGATGCAAGCATCGGTTGACAGAGCAAGGAAGGCTCGCCTTCTCCAGATAAGGAATTCTCTTTCGTTTTAGGTTCTTTGTCTGTTGATTCAGAAATATTCTGTGAGACAGGGAGACCGTCGGCGCTGGATATTTCACCGCTCTTGATATCAAAGAGCAAATCTATCCCTGACTTTGGACTTGGAGCATTTTCGAGGAGCTCAAGAAAAGTCTTGAAGGCTTGGGAGTTCTCCCCACTCCAGTTGATACCCGGAAGCGCTGCCTGTGGCGCGCTTTCCGCTGCCAGCAAATTGAGTATGTCTATTCCGTTATTCATTTATTCATCAATTATGGTGATCAATTGTGTAGAAATGCTTGCCGCCCGCTTGGGTGGCAGAAGCGCCAACAGTTTGGCGGCATTGGCCGGTTTCATCCGGGGAATTATCGCCACCACCAGGGAATCATCCAGATTCGCAACCAGTTGCGCCACATCTTCCGCTTTCATACCATCATAGAGTCGCGCCAGGCTTATAATACGCGCTGTCTCAGCATCGTCTATTTTCGCCAACCCCTGCGTTACTTTATTTTCTTTTTCCTGCAGCTCGGCTTGCTTTTTATCGAGTTCGGCTTTTTCGGCTGCCAGAAGTTCCCGCGCCTTTTGAATCTCGCTCAAACTGTCTGTGACTGCCGCGGAATCTTCCGGCTTAACCGGAGTCTTCTCTTCAAAATCGAAATCGAGAAACGCCAGTTCTTTCATCACTTCATTGGTATCAAAATCGATAACGAGAAGTTCTTCAGGAGACAGCCCTGTCACCACGGGAACGGAAACGGAATCGCCCGCGACCGAGGTGGAATCGGCCGCTATGGATTGCCCGCCTTGCTCGGGGGAACTCTGAAGAAACATAGAGACCGCCATTGCCAGCGCGAATAGTCCCGCCCCCACCGCCGCGGGAAGCAGGAATCCTTTCAGTCTATTTCCGCCGGACGGGCTCTTAGCATTCCCCTCGGGACTGTCTAAGCCAACTATCTCACTCGTTGCCGGTTTCTCCGGCTCTTTACCCTGCTCTTTTGCTTTCTTGTCTGCCATGGCACAAATACAAAAATTAGATTTTTCCAAAGTTCTGTTGAGCAAGGGGTGTGCCCAATTTTGGACGGAAGCCGTAAGACTGTGAAAGTAAAGAACTTAGCCCATCGTAGAAACCGGAAATAATTTAGAGCGCCCCTCTTTTCCAGAATTCTTTTCCTTAACTCAAGGCAAAAAATTCCGCAATGACTGAATCTTTTATGGAATCAATTCGAAATTTGACTGCCGACCAGAAATCCGTCACCTATGGCATCGACCTTCAGGGGAACTATCTCTTTTTCGTCTCCTTCTGAAGGCGGCATCGATATTTTAAGATAGTTATCAGTTATCCCCCAGCAATTTTCCCCCTTCTTTGATTTTCGCTCCGCAATCGCCCCGAGGATATTCCCCGATTGCCGCTTGAGCGCCTTCATATAAGACGCTTTTGAAATTTTCCGCAGCGTCTCATTGCGCTCCTTAATTATGAAGGGCTTCAGTTTCCCCGCCAGTTGCGAGGCTTCTGTCCCCTTACGGTCGGAATATGAGAAGACATGGAGATAATCCAGAAACCCGCTCTCCGCCAGGGCAACAGTCTGCGCGAAATCATCCTCGCTTTCCGATGGAAATCCGACAATGACATCAGCCCCGATTGTTACATACTCAATGCTGTCCTTAATCACCTTTGCTGTATCCCGATACTTTTCACTGGTGTAGGGGCGATGCATCAGTCTCAGAATCCGGTTGGAGCCGGATTGAAGCGGCAGATGCAGATGTCGGCAGACCCGCGGACTATTATTCGCTATGAATTCAATCAGTTCTGATGTTATCTCTTGCGGTTCAATTGACGATAGCCTTATCCGGCTCACGGCCGTTTCGCGCAGGATAGTCTCCAGAAGGGCGGTCAGTGACGAGATATTGTCATAGTAATAATCGCCGATATGAACACCGGTCAGTACCACTTCCCGATATCCCGAGCGAACCAGCGAGTCAATCTCACCGATTATTTCTCTTGGCGGCCGATTGACCAGCCTTCCCCGAACCAGAGGGACGATACAATAGGAGCAGTTCTGATTACACCCATCTCCAATCTTGACCCAGGCGCGATTGTGCTGATAAAATTCCGAAAGAAGGGGAGCTGGAGATTTTTCCCTTTGGTCCGAAAACAGCTCCGGCCACTCTCGGCTCAAGAGTTGTACAATATCGTCTTTCTGCCTGTTATTGATAATCAGGTCAACCCCGTTCAGCCTTGCCACCTCTTCGGGAGTGGCGCTGACCAGGCATCCGACCACGACTACCCGCGCTTTGCCGTCGCGACGCGCCGCAACGGAAATCGCCCGACGGCAGCTGGCATCGGCTCTGCCGGTAACGGTGCAGGTGTTTATGATGTAAAGGTCCGCCTCTTCTTCGAAGGCGACTCGCTTGAAACCTTTCAGCGATAACTGCGCCGCCATGCTTTCGGTCTCATACTGATTGAGACGACAACCAATTGTTTCAAAGGCAACTCGCGGAGTCATATCTCTTATACTCATTTGTCCTTCTGACTAATAACAGCTGTCTTAAGAAATTGACAAACGAAAAGGCAGAAGCCGTGGCTCCTGCCTTTCCTTATGTCACAGACCTTTTACAAGGCCACTTTCGTCTTACAGAACGCGCTTCATCGCCGTGTCTGTCCGGTCATACGGCGGGAGGCTCCTGTCCTTCAGGAAACTGCTCCGCTGTGGTCGGCATTTCACCGGCGCCACCCTGACCGAGCGCTTCTCCCATGGAAACGGTTCGGGTCGGATGTTTGGTCAGATACTGCTGATACTCGGCATCCTCCCGGTCTTTGTAGTATGCCGAAACCGAAAGCACTATCTTATGTGAGGCGCGGTCGAATTCAATCACTTTAAGCGGTATCTGCTCTCCTTCCGAGAAGACATCTCCGGGATTGACCAGGTCCGGCTTCCCCAGCTGCGCCGTCGGGACAAATCCCTCCACGTCGCCGTCAAGGTCGACCGTCACCCCCCGGTCCAGTACCCGTGAGATAGTACCGAGACACTCGGCTCCCATAGAGTACTTTTTCGAAATTTCGGGCCAGGGGTCTTCTTTCAGCTGCTTAAATCCAAGAGAAATGCGTCGATTCTCATGGTCGATACGAAGAATTTTGACTTCTATCTTATCTCCCTTCTTCATCAGTTCCGAAGGGTGCTGAATCCGCTTAGTCCACGACATATCGCTGATATGAATAAGCCCGTCAATCCCCTCTTCCAGCTCCACAAAGGCGCCGAAAGCGGTCAGATTGCGGACTTTACCGCTTACTATCTTGCCGGCCGGATACTTCTTTTCTATCGTGTGCCACGGGTCCGGCTCCATCTGCTTGATACCGAGAGAAATCTTTTCATTCTCCTTGTCCACTGAAAGCACTACCGCATCAATCTTATCCCCCACATTCATTATCTTGGAGGGATGTTTGATATGCTGAGTCCAGGACATTTCGGAGATATGAATAAGCCCCTCGACCCCTTTCTCCAGCTCCACGAATGCCCCGTAATCGGTAATGGAGACGACCTTGCCGGTCACTTTCTTGCCAATCGGGTATTTCTCTTCAATATTCTCCCACGGGTACGGGGTCAGCTGTTTTAAACCAAGCGAGATGCGCGAGGTTTTCTCGTCAAAGTCAAGTATCTTAACCGAAATCCGGTCTCCTAATGAAACCATTTCGCTGGGATGCTTGATTCGTCCCCACGACATATCGGTGATATGGAGAAGCCCATCAACTCCGTTAAGGTCGATGAAAACGCCAAAGTCAGTTACGTTTTTGACAATACCTTCACGCACCTGACCAACGGCTATCTCTTTGAGAAGATTCGCCTTTTTGGATTCCCGTTCCTCTTCAAGAACAACCCGACGGGAAACGACGATATTTCGCCGATTCTTATTCAGCTTGATTATCTTCAGATCCATCGAGGTGCCGATAAGAGCGTCAAAGTCGGGCACCTGGCGAAGTGCTATCTGCGAACCGGGCAGGAAGGCGTCAACTCCCATGATATCAACCACCACACCGCCCTTGATACGTCGCGCCACTTTTCCGCTGACCAACTCGCCGGAATCATGAGCCTCTTGTATCCGGTCCCAGACTCTCATGAAATCGGCTTTTTGCTTGGAAAGAATCAGTTGACCATTCTGGTCTTCAATTTCCTCCAGATAGACATCAATCTTGTCCCCGACGGCGATATTGATTGGCTCCATGAATTCCGAAATCGGAATGATTCCTTCCGATTTGAATCCGACATCGACAATCACATCATCGCGGGTAACTCCCAGCACCACGCCCGAAACTATTTCTCCCTCTTTGATGCTCTTGATAGTACCATCGTACATCTCAAGAAGTCTCTTGTACTCATCGGGGGAATATTCGCGGCTATCGATTTCGGTCAGCTTCATCGAAGCGACCGTGGCCGGTTCCGCCGGGCTTGGCGGGGGGGCAACCTCCACGCGAGCGGCCGCTTTTTCCGAAAGACGCTGCCGTCGCGCGGTAACTATCTGTTCTTGTGATTCCGTTTCGGCTGACTCGACCAGGTGATTAGGATCGGTCTCCACTTTCTTGACCAACTTAATCTTCTTGGTCTTTGTCTTTTTTGCCATTCCAGCTTTCCTTTTGGTCAGCTTTGGCGCTTGCTCACCTCCTGTTACTGCCACTTTTTTTGTGCTTGGGTTCTTGGCACTTGCCATTGTGAAAAAATCCTCCTTAAACGATATATTTATCCCCGGGCGCTATCCGCCTCAAGGGGGATATTCAATGTCAGTGAGTCGCTAATTTAATGAATCGACCCAGAATCTTATTATCGTAAATTTCGCCCCTAATGTCAAGCCTTCCTTGACCTTTTCAATAAGTCTTCTTTCAGGCTATCAATACGACGCATTATCTCCTCGGCCAGCCTATGATACCCCTCCTTATCCTGCTCAAATCTTCTTGTTTCATCTTTATCCATCGGCGCGCCATAAACTATCGCCAGCTTCTCTTTGCCGATAAAGCAGCGCCAGAGCCGGTTTGCGCCATGAATATAGACCGGCACCACCGGCGCCCCGCTGTTTATCGCTATCATCCCTATCCCGGGACGAGGCGCCAGAAACTTCCCCTGTTTAGCCCTGGTCCCTTCCGGAAAAATAATCAACCCGCTCCCTTCTCTTAACAACCGCTCGGCAAGCTCCAGCGCTTTTTTGTCAAACCCCTGCCGATTAAGGGGATGCGCATTGAGCGACGATATCAGCTTCCCGAACAGCTTATTGCGGAAGAGTTCCCTCTTCGCCAAAAAATGAACCTCCCGCTTCACGAAACTCCCCACCAGCGGCGGGTCATAATAGGAGATATGGTTACTGGCCAGAATAAACGCCCCCTCTGAGGGCACCTTATCGGAACCGTAAATCTTGATGCGGAATATCAGACGGGCGAGCATTCGGACGAGGATTATGCAACAGAAATAGAACGGTCTCATACTCCCGAAAATCGCGCTTTGGCAAGTTTGATAATCTTTTCCACCTGCTCCTCGATAGTCAGATTGGAGGTATCAATCACCACAGCATCGCCGGTACGGGTAAGCGGGGAATGCTCCCGCCCGCTGTCGTAAGCGTCGCGACGAGCCAATTCCTCCTTCTGGTCTTCCAGTGAGGAGGGAATATTGAGACGGGCAAAATCGAGCAGGCGGCGACGCGCCCGTTCTTCAATCGACGCCTCCAGATATATTTTGAGGTCGGCATCAGGGAAGACGACCGACGTCGTATCTCTCCCTTCCGCCACAATGTTGCCGTCTTTGCCAAGTTCCTTCTGCTGGCGCACCATCGCTTCCCGCACTTCTTTGTGCGCCGAAACCTGCGAAACCGCCGCGGTCACTTCGGGAGTTCGAATCGCAGTGCTTACATCTTCCCCGTTCAAAAAGACCAGATTGTGGTCCTCTTCATTCCGAAATGTAATCTTCATCTTTCTCGCCGCCTCGCCGAGCGCGGCGCTGTCACCAAGAGGAATTCCGCGCCGCAAGGCATATAATGTCACCGAACGATACATCGCACCCGTGTCGAGATAGATATATCCCAATCGGGACGCCAGCAATTTGGCTGTGGTAGATTTGCCGGAGCCGGCCGGGCCATCAATGGCAATTATCTTCCCGGAAAATCCGGTCAACTTGTACGGTTTTGACATAGAGGTCGTTAAGATACAGAATCTCTTCCAAAAATCAAATAGGGAAACCGCTGCCCTCTTATTCAGTACCATTGTTTCCATGCGGCAGAAACATACCGTATCCTCGTTTACCCTCCGGTATCTATTCCTCGCCCCGCAATAAAAAAGCCCGGGCTTTCCGGCACGGGCTCTCTATGAATATGAGTCTTGCCTTGTCAGTAATAATCAATCGATAGATGGCTGAGATTCCGCCCCAGTTTCAGATGCACCTGCACTGCCGCCGAATCAAAACCGACTGAACGATACAATCCTCCCTCTTCCGCCAAATCCATAGCCTTCAAATAAGAGGCATATTCCTCGCCGTCAATGGTCAGACCGGCATCGCGCGGCACTCGCAAATCAAAGCGGGAATCATCCCCCGAAATCTCCAGTTCCACCCTGGGGCTCTGCGACCCCACTTTCAGATATATTTCTCCGTCATCGTTGTCTATTTTGAGATATTCGAGACGATTGTTCTGAAAAGTCAAACTGACGTCAGCGTCCTCCCCCCGGGTCTTCATTTTAATCGGGACATTTTCGGGGAGCGACATGGTCCAGTCGCGGCCGTAGCGATGTCCGTCAATCACAATCACCCCTTCCCGCCCGAATCGTCGCTTGATTTCGAGCCGGCCGACACCGTTGATCTCTTCAAATTTTATTTCCGGCTTGCGGGAAAAGCGGTCGAAGCGCGCCGAAATCAGGTCGGTCGTCGTCCGGTTCATAAAAATATCGGCCCCGCCATGCTCAACCGTGACATCCAGGAGAGTCATGGTGGCATCGGTCGGCTGCTCCCAGCGATAGGTAGAAAAATAGCCTTTATCTTCCCCTTCCGACCCCGTTTCGACTGCCACAGCCACCATGGCGACAATCAGAATCAGCGGTGAAAGATAGGCGATAAAACTCCATTTCGACCTCTGGAATACCTTTTCCAAGCCGATGGCAATCAGAATCAGCGGCCACCAGATTATAAGTTCCCCCCAATAGGACCAATCCAGCGCCCCCAGATTATTGAGTAGAAGCATTACTCCTATGGCAAGCAAAAGGAGTCCCCACCGCAGACGGCTCGGCGTCATTTTGTCCCCTCCTGTGGAAGCATATCATTATTGGAATTCTTCCGTCCCGCCATGCTGACCAGTATAATCACCCCAATGACAATCAGGATTGCCGGGAAGAGATACTCAAAGTCGAACCACCACCAGTACATGTTATGCATCAAAATCAGAGCGCCGACCGAAATCAGAATGATTCCGGGAATCATGCCGCGCTGCTTTGAAGGCGGTTTTTCTGTCGTCGGCGGCGGCGTCATATTCAGCTTCTCAATTTCCAGTTGAATCGGCTTTTTCGGCATCGCAATCCAGGCGATGACATAAATCAGAATCCCGATTCCGTGCAGGAATATCAAAGCCAGAGCGGCGATGCGCACCATGGTCGGGTCGATATCAAAGTACTCCGCGATTCCACCGCAAACTCCGGCAATCTTGCGGTCCATCTGTGAACGATACAGCCGTTGGGTCATACAAACCTCCCTTTATCAGGCTCGAGTATTTTTCTAATGTTTAGTTACGGAAAGAGGACAAAAAAGTTTTTACTTAATTGCCGCTTCCAGAGAAGTAATAAAATCTTGAATCTTTTGGGCTGATTTGACGTCGGCTCGTCCGCGAAGAATCTGAAGCCGCTCCAGCATCTCTTTTTGCTCTGTCCTGTCGGGACTCAATTTTCCCACATTGAAGAAGACTTCCCCCATCTCAAGAAGAACTGTCCCCAGGGAATCGGCCGGCGGCTCGGTCCGCTGCTTGGCGGCCGCTTCCGGATAGTGCGGCGATAGGAACGAGGCATACCGGGCCGAAAGATACTCCGCCCGGCTCTTCCATAAGATATACTCCGCCAGGTCGGCTGTGTCGGCGCCGGCCTTGTCCGGCTGCACCGCCATATAAGTCATTTCCTGCGATTCCACTTTAAGGACGGTTCCAAGGTCGGTTTTCGCCACCTTTTTCGGTTTCTCTTCCCCTTTAGTTACCCGAGTCTCCGGGATGGCAGGCATTGCTTTTCGCTCCGGCGAAACGGCGATTATTTCTTTCTCCGGCGCCAGTTCCGCTGCCGGTTTATAGATTTCAGCCATTTCTGCATCTTTGGGCTCCGCATAGCTTTCCGGCACTATTTCCTTTGCCCGGGGCAACGATGACGGCGGCTCCTCAATCTTAATCTCTAATTTATTCCCTTCTCCTCTGTTCTCTTTGGTGGGAAGTTTTGCCGACTCTTGAAGTTTATCACCATCGACTATCGGTTCAACCTCTCCGTTAGCCGTCGCCTTTATCTCGTCTTTTTCCGTACCCTTTTCTTCTTCAACCGCATTTGAGGGCGCCGTAACTGGGCTATCTTTCATGTACCATCCTTCATAGTATGAAATGAACGCCACCAGCACTATGGATGCCGCGACCGCCGCGAACCGTACCCAGCTCTCGGAGCGTCTCTTGCTCCGTACGTCGACAATATCCTCCGGAGGACCATCCGGTATCCCGGCAAGTATCTTCTCTTTGCTCCCTTCCCAGTACTCGGCGTTTCCCTCAAACTGAAAGTCTTCTGCCATGCTTTCCAACTTTTTCATCTGCTCGAACTGCCGACGGCACTCCGGACAGGTGATAAGATGATTCTCCACTTCTCCCATCTTTCCGCG
>JBFMEF010000156.1 GCA_040753495.1 Candidatus Zixiibacteriota bacterium | reverse complement strand
TGATGATTTCGGCCTGGGACAAGGAATGTTTCCTCAAGATGGGGCTGCGCACCGGAATAATCTCGACCCTGCAGCGCCCCGCGCCGATTCTGGTCAACGGATATCCCGGCGTCAGGATTGTCCAGGACGGTATCATCAGTTATCAGATTTACCGCCGTCCCGATGGGCTGGAGTGGGAAATCGTTCTCGCTTCCAAACCGGTTGGAAACCGGTTCGCCTTCCCGATTCAGAGCGAAGGGCTCGATTTTCATTACCAGCCGCCCCTGACAGCCGAAGAGATTGCCGAAGGATGTGTTCGCCCCGACAGTGTGGTCGGCTCTTATGCCGTCTATCACTCCACCAAGAGGTGGAACCGGCGGAATGTCAACCTTGCCACCAAAGATACCACCTACGAATTCTACGGCACCGGCAAAGCCTTTCATATCTTCCGACCGGTGGCGCACGATGCCTTCGGGGCGACAACCTGGTGCGACTTAGAAATTACTAAAGATTCTCTGATAGTCACGGTGCCGACCGCGGCGCTCAATTTCGGGAAATATCCGATAACTATCGACCCGACCTTCGGACAGACCACGGCCGGAGGCTCCGGCGACAATATGGGGCTCTACCTTCGCGGAGATGGTCCGCATACCTCTGGCTCCGATGCCGGGGGAGCGACTGTGGATTCGATAATGTGGTATTGCTATACGGCAACCACTCCCCAGGACAATAATCTCATCGCCGGTATCTACACCGATGAAAGCCCCGACATCAATCCGAATTTGCGGGTTTCCTATCAAGCCAGCAGCGGCGATGCCGTCAATTTCAGCGGGGATGAGGCCGGCACCTGGATTAAGCATATCAATTTCACCGGCACGCTGTCGGCTTCGACTGCCTACCATTTTGTCTGGCTTACCGACACTAATGCCTCAACCGCTATCAGAATCGCTTACGACACTTATTCCGGTATCGAGCGGAATTCGACTTCCGGTTACACCTTGTCGAGTTTTCCCACTCTGCCGAGCGATGCATCGGGATATACCTGGGTTTCCAACACCAGCCGGAGGGCTTCGGCATACTGCGCCTACACTGTCTCCAGCGGCGGCGGCGCCGTGGTCTCAAGAAGGCGACGAGCGATAATTCTGGGAGGAGATGATTAAGATGATTAATCTGAAACGGTTTCTGCTGTTTGCGCTGGCCGTCTGGACCGGAACCTCAGTCCTGGTCAATGCCGGTTTCCTCGGAGTGAAGAAATCGACTGAGAGTATCGCTTTTCGGCTGCATAATCCGCTGGACTCGGCCGGGATTCCCGGCAAGCCGGACAGCGCCCATATCTTCACCTATGCCGACAACGCCGTAAGCAACGCCTATGCGGCGCGCTCGACCACCTATCCTTTCTCCGATATCTCGATTGACACCACCAAGAATTATGGCGACACCGCTTACTGGTTTGTCGATGCCATCGCCGATATCGATGGTCCCGGCGGGAATGTGCAGCTGGGGATAGATGTCGTTTTGTGGTATAAGAAACTGCCGACTCATACCTTTGTCGCAGTGCAGGTTATTTCGGACTCGCTCAATGTGGCGGTCGATACCGCCAAGCAGGCTCGTATCGGCTGGGACAACGACCTGATTGCCGAAGCGAACCGGACGATTACGATTCCGAATGACGGCATCACCGGAGCCAAGATTGCCGACAATGCTATCGGCTCAACCGAACTGGCGGCGAATGCGATAACTTCGGCGGAGATAGCCGACGGGGCGATTACCTCAGCCAAATTCGGCGCCGGAGCGATTACTTCCACGGTCATAGCGGACGATGCTATAACGGGCGCGAAGATTGCGCCGGCCAGTATCGGCTCCAGCGATTTCGTAACCGGCGCCATCGATGCCACGGTCATTGGAGCGGGAGCAATCGGAACCAGCGAAGCGCCGCTTCTGGCGAACCTCGATGCCACGGTCTCCAGCCGGTCGAGTTTCAATGCCGCCAGCGATTCGGTGCTTGTAGATTTGTCAGCATTCAACGGTGCGCTGGACAATGATACTACGCTCGTCAATTTCCTTCGGGCAGGGATAGGCGGCGATGGCGGCTCCGATTCAACATCTATCGCCCGCTGGGTCTGGAATACACCACATAGTAATCATACGGTAACCGGGACATTCGGGAGATATCTCGATGCGCCGGTTTCTGACCTATCAAGCGGGGGTGGTCTTTACTCACGACAAATCCTCCTGTTCGACTCTTCCGACGCGCAAGTTGTCCCCGGATGCCGCGTGACCGTTCGTAACATGACTCAGACCGCGCTGATAGCCGCTGGAGTAACATCCTCATTGGGAATAGTTGTCTTCAATCTTGACCCGGATAGTTTTTTGGTCATATCTTTTGCGCCGGGGTATCTTTTTGACGGTTCCGATACGATTCTGGTCGACGGCGCCGGCCTGGATACCATATACGGCTATCGCTTCGACCCCGGAGCACCGTCATCGCCCGAACTCTGCCGCGTTTATGGCTGGCTCTTTGACGCCTCCGGCGCTCCTGAAAGCGAGGCGGTTATTGCGGCATATCTTCCATCTGGAGTCAGCCGGATTGACAGCGGTATCGTGTCACCCTTCCAGGTGACAGCGGTCAGCGACAGCAACGGTTACTTCTACCTTGACCTGATACCAAACGGTTCTTTGATACCGGATGATTCCAAATATGAGATTACTATCTCACGAAGCGACGGCACTATCCTGCGGGAGCGTCTCACCGTGCCGCAACAGAGTAACTGGATGCTGACGTGGTAAACAATGTTCCCTATATTCGTCATTGCAAGGAGCCGGGAAGATTCTCGCCATCGGCGAGAATAGTGTCGCGACGAAGCCCCGCGGCTCTCAATGACGAAATTACTACTTCTGCCGGCAGTCCGCCGCGGCGGATCGCCTGTCGGAATTCGCCGAACCCGATTGCGTCAGTTCTTAGGTATGACTCCTGTCGGAGAGCGAACTGACGCCCAAAATAATCTACTTCAAGAGGAGGTCTTATGTTCATAATTACCATTCCAATTCTCGGCTCGCTCTGGGATTTTCTCCTCCAGAATATCTTCACCCTTTTAGGGGGGCTGGGGACTATCTTCATGGCGCTGGTGGTCTGGTTCGCCAGAAAGTATCTGGCGCCGTACCTTCAGGTGGAAAGTCGCCGTCGGTATGCCGAGTATATCGCGGCTATCGCTGATGAGGTCACCGATGACCTGGTGCGTAAATACCCGAACAACGAGTGGGTGAAGCGAATCGATGAAGCGGTGGATAAGATTATTGAAATTTGCGGAATCGATTCGGAGGTAGCGCGCCGGGCAACCTCAGCGGCGCTGGCGAGGAAGGGGATGGTGCGGGGACAGTGAGTTCCCGATATTGGTGCCCCACTCCTTGGAGTGGGAATGCTCCTCTCCATTCAAATCCCACTGCAAGCAGTGGGGCACCATATGTTCTTACTTCAATGTCGGATATGTCCCCGGCAGAAGCATCGGCAATGGCTGCCCCGGACGCTCACTCAACAGTTTGATATATCGATAAACCGGCTCCTCTTC
>JBFMEF010000155.1 GCA_040753495.1 Candidatus Zixiibacteriota bacterium | reverse complement strand
CTTTCCGGCCGCCAGACCGCTGGCTTTAATGACTACCGGAAACGCCGCCGATTTGACAAATTTGGTCGCCTCGGTCAAATCGGAGAATATCTGATAGGAGGCGGTCGGGATATGATACTTGCGCATGAATTCCTTGGCAAACGCCTTAGAACCTTCAATTTCAGCCGCCAATTGGGTGGGACCGAAGATGCGCAGGTCGCGGCGGTTAAACTCGTCAACTATGCCCAGAGTCAAAGGAAGCTCCGGTCCGACCACGGTCAGGTCAATGCTGTTTTTCCGGGCAAAATCGGCTAAGCCATTGATATTGTCCGCTTTGATGTCGACCGATTCGGCAATGAGGCTGATGCCGGCGTTTCCCGGGGCGGCAAATATCTTGCTGACCAGGGGCGATTGCTTCAGTTTCCAGATAATGGCGTGCTCTCTTCCGCCGCCGCCAACTACCAATATTTTCATGATGGGGTATCCTTAAGTAAAACCCTATTATAACAAATTGAATTGTCATATCAATATTTTTTTACGGAGTGGCGGCGGTAGGGAGGGGGAGGTATCACTTTTGAATATCACAATTTAAGTTTCACCGGCATGAATCCGACAATTATTGTTGACAACTGAACATCTGTGCAGTAGAATATGAAGGAACAATATAGATGGTTCTAAATATGAAAAGCAGGGAATATAAATAAGGAGGAGCTCGTGACGGTAAAGGGGAAACTTACCCGCAGGCAGAAGGAGATTCTCGATTATATCGAGAAAATGATTACGGAGCGGGGGAAATCCCCGACCATTCGAGAGATTGGGGAGAAGTTTGGTATCAGTTCTACCAATGGGGTGCGGGCGCACCTGGAAGTTTTAATGAAGAAGGGGTATATCCGGAGGCAGAAGTTGATATCGCGGGGGATAGAATTGGCGCGCAGTTTAGCCGGTCCGATTAAGCGGGTGCCGCTGGTGGGAGCGGTGCCGGCCGGTAATCCGATAACGGCGGTGGAAAATATTGAAGGGGAGATAGCGATTGACACCAGTTTTCTCCCATCAGGTGAGACCTTTACTTTGAAGGTGAAGGGGGATTCGATGAAAAACGCCGGGATATTTGATGGCGACCTGGTGCTGGTGAAACGTCAGAAGAGCGCCGAGCCGGGAGAGATAGTGGTGGCGGTGATAGGGGAAGAGGCGACCGTGAAGCGGTATTTTGTGGAGGAAGGCAGCGTGCGGCTTCAGCCGGAGAATGAAGCGTATGAACCGATCCTGGTGGACAGAAACTCGCCGGAGTTTTATATCGCCGGGAAAGTGGTGGGATTGATGCGGAGGTTGTGATGCGATTCAGGAGAGTTTTCTGGATGGTTTTGGTGCTATTGTTGATGCCGGTCGGTTTTGAGCCGGTAGTGTCGCTGCTGGGGCGGGTGTGGGGGTAGCCGGGAAAGAGCCAAAAGGGGAGAGTGATGAAGAATGTATCAGGATATGGATGAGCCGATAGAGGTGGTGGCGGTATTTGCCAACCACAAAATGAAACCGGCCCGTTTTCGCTGGAACGGGCGGGTCTATAAAATCAGTGAGGTAACCGGCGACTGGAAAACCGATATCGGCGCTTATAAAGTACATCATTACGCCGTCGTCGATATCTCCTCCAATTTTTTCCAGTTGACCTTTGATGAGCGTCAGACCAGCTGGACTATAAGCAAGATATGGGTGGAATAGACCGCACCCGCGACTGGCCGAAAGTAATAGTCCATGTCGATATGGATGCCTTCTTTGCCGCCTTTGAAATCCGCAATGCCCCCCAATTGAAAGGAAAACCGGTGATTGTAGGCGGCGACCCCCGCTATCGTTCGGTGGTTTCAACCTGCTCGTATGAAGCGAGAAAATTTGGTGTCAAATCGGGAATGTCGATGTCCCAGGCAAAAAAACTTTGCCCGGAGGGAGTTGTAATTTCCGGCAGTTTGGGAGGATATGTCTATACCGCCTCGGTCCTTCAGGTAATATTCGAGCATTATTCGCCGATAGTGGAGCCGTTCTCAGTGGATGAGGCATTCTTAGATATCACCGGCTGTCATCGGATTTTCCATTCGTCAGAAGCGCTGGTGATGAAAATGAAAGCCGAGATAAGGGAGAAATTATCGTTGACTTGTTCGGTAGGGATTGCCCCCTCAAAGTTGATAGCCAAAATGGCGTCAGGGGAAAAGAAACCGGATGGCATAACCATTATGGATAGAGAGGATTTTAGAAAGGAGTTTTATCCTCGACCGGTAAGTTCACTCTGGGGTATTGGAGAGAAAACACAAAAGGCGCTGAGCAAACTGGGGATTAATACAGTCGGCGAACTGGCAGGATATGATGAAAAGGTCTTGAAAGGATATTTTGGAGTCAACGGCGCCTATTTATCCCGAGTGGCAAGGGGAGAGGATTGTTCCGAAGTAATATCTTGTGATGAATTGCCGGATGATAAATCTATGTCGCATGATACGACTCTGGTGACGGACCTTTCGGATATAGATAAAATTTATGCCACCTTACTCTGGTTATCGGATAAAGTCTCGCGGCGATTGCGTCGGGATAATTTTGTAGCAAGGACAATCTCGGTTAAAATCCGTTCCTCTGAATTTGATACTGTTACCAGAGATAAAACCATATCAACTCCGACCGACCAATGTAAGATTATTTTTGAGACCTCTAAGAGATTAATTCCAAGAGAATATGGACCTAAAGTTAAAGTAAGACTTTTAGGGGTAAAAGCCTCAAATCTTCTGAGTAAAACAGGAGAAAAACAGTTGTCTTTGTTGTCGAATATCAAGATGGATAAATTGAAATTATCAAGTAATGCGGTAGATAAAATAAAAAACAGGTATGGCGATGCTATTGTCAAGTTCGCTGGAGAGAAGATGTGACGTTTATAGATTGACTTTGCACTCCTTTTTGTTATCTTCATTTTAGATATGACTTAACTAAAAAAGAGATAGAGTCAATTTATTATGAGCAAAGAGCCAGTGACCTTTGACTTCAAGGCGACCCCTGAGAAATGGGACATCGCCGCCCATGTTTTATCCCTCGAAAACTCCATAATTAGAGAAATCCTGAAGATATCGTCGCGTCCGGGCGTTATCTCTTTTGCCGGGGGGCTTCCTGCTCCGGATATGTTTCCGCTGCAGGAGATGAAACGATGCGCCGCCGAGGTGATTGATACGTATAAGTCTGATTCGATGCAGTATTCTCTATCGATGGGGATAACGCCACTGCGTGATGCTATCGCGGAGCGTGAGACCAGCCAGGGTTCTCCTACCAAGACGGAAAATATTCTGGTAACCTCCGGCTCGCAGCAGGGGATAGAGCTTTGCGCCCGGGCTTTTATCAGTCCCGGAGATTATATCATTACCGAATATCCAACCTATGTTGGGGCATTGCAGGCGTTCAACTTTTACCAGGCGCGGTACGCCACGGTCGATATGGATGAGAACGGAATGAAAGTGGAGCAGGTCGAAAGCGCTATCAAGAAATATCGTCCCAAGATGATTTATACTGTTTCGACTTTCCAGAATCCGACCGGCATTACCATGTCGGAGGAGCGTCGCCATGCTCTGGTAGAACTGGCGATGAAGTACAATATTCCGCTGATTGACGACAATCCTTACGGGGAAATCCGATTTGCCGGCAAGCCGGTTCCGTCAATGAAGTCAATCGGCGGCGATGCCGTTATCTCTTTGGGCACATTTTCCAAAATAATGGCGCCGGGTCTCCGGATTGCCTGGATTAACGGACCGCTCACGATCATGCCTATCTTTGAGCGGGTTAAGCAGTGCACCGACCTTCATTCCAATACTTTTACTCAGTACATGATATATGCATTTATAAATTCCGGGAAGCTCGACCCGCATATTGAGAAGCTCATTGAAAACTATGGCCAGAAACGAAACTTGATGCTTCAGGAGATGGAGAAGCATTTCCCCTCTGAACTAAGATGGACGAAACCGGAAGGGGGACTATTCCTCTGGATAGAGATGCCCGAAGGGATTTCGGCTTCGAAGATGCTGCCGCAGGCGATTGACCAAAAAGTGGCTTATGTGTACGGGAAACCGTTCTATCCCGACGGCCGCGGCGATAATACCTTGCGACTAAACTTCTCTTGCGCCACCTTAGATACTATCAGCGAGGGAATCAAGAGGCTGGGCAAGGTTATCAAGGACAATCTTCGTTAGTTCAGTATTTCAGTTCATTCAGAGAAGCCCCGTAACTTTGCGGGGCTTTTCTCTTTACAAAAACTTGTGGAACGATATCTTATGGGGCATGAACAGAGTTAGATTCTCAAAATACCATGCGCTGGGGAATGATTTCATCGTGATTGACAATGTCACCAGGCATATTCCTCCGCAGAAAATAGAGGAATTCGCCAGAAAAATATGCAGCCGCAATTTCGGAGTCGGGGCAGATGGAGTCCTCTGGCTATCAAATTCAAAAAGGGCTCACTGCCGGGTTGATGTCTATAATTCTGACGGCAGCTGGGCAGAGAAATCGGGGAACGGATTGAGAATTGTGGCGGCATATCGATATCAGAAATATCGTCGCGGCAGAAAACTCGCGATTGAAACAGCGGACGGCGTGGCGGAAGCGAATATCATAGAAGCCAGAGGTCATCGATTTTCGGTATTGGTGACGCTGGGAAAACCGGAATTTGCGGCAAAGAAGGTACCGATGAAGAGCCGGGATGAATTTCATATCAACCGACCGCTGAAAATTGGAAACAGATGGTACAGAATTACTGCTCTCTCGGTCGGAAATCCCCACGCGGTAATGTTTGTCGATAGTTTGGATTTTGACTGGCAGAGATTGGGCAGTTTGATTGAGCATTCGAAATATTTTCCACGGCGAACGAATGTGGAATTTGCCCGGATAATAAATCGCCGCAAGCTCCGTCTGAATGACTGGGAGCGCGGCGCCGGCGCTACCGGCTCCTCCGGCACCGGAGCGGCAGCATCGGTGGCGGCGGGGGTGGTAAATGGTCTGCTGGACCGCAAGGTGGAGGTTTTATTTCCCAGCGGCGCCCTGCAGATAGAGTGGAACCGCCATAACGACCTTATTTATTTGACCGGACCGGTCGAATTCATCTGCGCCGGGGAATCTGTAATATAGAATCGCACTGATATGCCTTCCACCCAACCGAAATCAAATCACCAATTAGACCTGCTGTCTCCACTGAGGAACCTGAATGGGCATATTGCCGGCTCTTTGAAGGACTATCTCTGGCATATTGGTCTCTTTTCGCGCAATGTGCGGCTGTTTCTTATCGGTTCCTTCCTGATTGGGCTGACATTCGCGACAGCGCAGCTGCTGATTAATCTTTACCTGAAGGAACGGGGTGGAGCGGAATCCTTCATAGGAAGATTCCTCTCGGCAGGAGCGTTCGGGACGGCTATCATCGCCATTCCGGCGGCCGTTGCGCTCAGAAAGATACGACTGAAATTCGTTCTAATCGGCTCAACTATAATTTACATGGCTATCATTGCCGCTATTTCGCGCCTGGGCATCAGCAACTGGTTGATTTTTCTGTCCTTCCTGCTGGGGGTGACAGCAACTTTTAACCGGATTGCAGCGGCGCCGTTCTTCATGCGCAATTCCACGCCGGAAGAAAGAACCTATGTTTTCTCTTTCAATTTCGGGGTACTTCTCCTGGCGGGGATGGTTGGCTCGGTCATTTCCGGATGGCTGGTGGCGTGGTTCACAACCCTGCTTGCCGATGTAATTCAGGCTTATCAATGGACTTTTATTATCAGCATTGTTTGCGGCGTTGCGGCGGTGATTCCCTTCGCCCTTATAAAGGCGGCGGCTCCGACCGAAGAAGACCGCCAGTCGGATTTCTCCTGGTCGCTGCTGCGGCGACAGTCGCGGCTCTATTTGAAACTTCTGTTGCCCCAATTCCTGGTCGGCATTGGCGCCGGGCTAATCATACCGTTTCTGAATTTATATTTCAGAGACAGGTTTCGTCAATCGCCCGACGAGATAGGACTTCTCTTTTTTGCCGTAAATACGGCGATGTTGCTGGGGATTCTGGCCGGACCGGTCCTGGCGAAAAAGATTGGTATGGTCAAAACCATCGTGGCAACGGAACTTCTCTCAATTCCGTTTATGATAATACTGGCATTTACATATTCATTGCCGATGGCGGTGGTTGCCTTTCTGGTGAGGGGAGCGCTGATGAATATGGCGCAGCCGATTGGTACCAATTTCAGCATGGAAATGGTCGGCAGAATGGAACATGCCCTGGTTAATGCCCTTTTGACCCTTTCCTGGACCGGTTCCTGGATGATTTCAACCGTTATCGGGGGACGGCTGATTGAAACGCATGGTTATACTTTGCCGCTGCTGATTGCAGTGGCGCTTTATATTGCATCGGCGGTTCTGTATTATTTATTCTTCCGAAGTTCCGAGCGAAAAGCGGGGAGAGATTACCTTGTAGAGGTTACTTGATATGGAAGTCGGCGGTTTCAGACTGGAAAAAGAGGAAATAGCCCGGCAGATTCATTATGTTCTCAGGGAAATTTATCCTGAGAGGCAGTTTGATGCCGGCCGGATTTATGATATTCTGAGCGAAGAGGCCTCGCCGATTCAGAAAATTGTCTTTCCGGCGGAGAAATTCGCAGAAGTCAATGGAATGGATGGCGCGGAGTTCACCGCTTCCCTCTTCAGAGAACTCGGGGTCGAATTCGAAAAAAATCTGCATGACAAATTCTTTTTCACGATGCGCCGGGAGCAGGGAAAGATAATCTTTCAAACGATGGAACAAAAGTAATGCGAACAGATAGATTTCGACAACTTGCGGCGGAGGTGATTTCTATGGCGATGGGTGAGCTCACTGCTGTCCCTTCGCTTTCGGAAAGTATCTTCGATGTCCCGAGCATTTATCAGCGACTGGAGCCGCCGAAAGACCCCAAAATGGGGAATTACGCCTTTCCTCTTTTCGAAGCGGCGAAGAAATTGGGGAAGAATCCCCACGAGATAAACCGTCAGTTGACTGAAATAGAAAATCGAATTGTCCAGAAGAAGACCGAGTACTCCTGCCTTTCATTCCAGGCCGTGGGCGGATTTAACAACATTTTGATTGACGGTGTTGCTCTGGCGCGGGAGACGATTCACTCGATTCTAATGTCTGGGAATGAATACGGGTCTTCCACCGAGGGACGCGGGAAAAATATAGTCATAGATTTTTCATCTCCCAACATTGCCAAGCCGTTCGGGGTAGGGCATCTGCGCTCAACCGCGATAGGCGGTTCGCTGTATCGAATATTCAGGAAGCTTGGCTTTACGCCGGTCGGGATCAACCATCTGGGCGACTGGGGAACCCAGTTCGGCAAGATGATAGTGGCATTTCGCCGGTGGGGCGACGACCGCGAGCTGCAGAAAAATGCGGTAAGATATCTTTATGACCTCTATGTCAGATTTCACAGAGAGGAAGAAGCGGAGCCAGCGTTATCCGAAGAAGCGCGGCAGGCGTTTAAAGCGATGGAAGACGGCGATGCCGCAACGCTCGCCTTGTGGCAGCAGTTTAAAGACTTGTCGATGGCCGAGTTCAATAAAGTTTATGAAATGATGGGGGTGCATTTTGATTATCAGACGGGAGAATCGTTTTACAACGATAAAATGGAAGCGGTTATTGAGCGTCTGAAAAAAGCGGGTCTGGCGGCAGTGTCGGAGGGGGCGCTGGTGGTTGACCT
>JBFMEF010000154.1 GCA_040753495.1 Candidatus Zixiibacteriota bacterium | reverse complement strand
TATACCCGGGCCGGCGCGCTCTTGACAAAATAGGCGATGGTCTTGCGCTGGAAGGGGTCATGCAATGTGGTAAGCACCTGCTTCGGTTTATTGAGAAGAATATAGAGCCGCTTATTAACTGGCTCGACGACAACGCCGTCAACTTTGACCCGGTCTTTCTGCTCATCGACTATAACCCCCATCTTATCGACTACAATGTCATTGACCGTTACCTTTTTCTGGCTGATGAGCTGCTCTGCCCCCCGTCGTGATGTCACCCCGCATATCGAAAGAAACTTGTTTAGTCTAAGCAAATTGGGAAATCTTCTCCTCAAACCGTGAGAATCGGTGTGCTCGTTATTTCAGAATGCCGCATTCGGCGGTCTACCCGCGGGAATTCTCCTCGTCTGATATCTCCACCATCTCTTCCTCCGCAAACTCCTCTAAATCGACTGACGACTCCTCGGTTTCCTCATCGGTAAAACCGGTATCCTGGTCCTCCAGGATTTCGTCTGGCGCCGCCTCTGAATCTTCCTCTCTATTCGCGGCCGCATCTAATTCCAACGGCAGACGCGGCTGCGTGTCCGGCTCCCGGGAGGAGAGAAGTTCCTCTATCTCTTCCATCTTGGGCAGGTCATCAAGGGAGTTGAGATTGAAATATTTCAAGAACTCATCAGTCGTCCGATAGAGCAGCGGTCGGCCAATCGACTGCGCCCGTCCCGCCAGAGTGATGAGCTTACGCTCCATCAGAGTATGAATTACCGAATCGGATGCCACCCCCCGTATCAATTCGATATCCATTTTGGTTACCGGCTGACGATAGGCGATTATCGCCAGTGTCTCAAGGGCGGAGCGGGTAAGACGCATATTCCGCCGACGGGTCAAGAGTTCTTCCACATACGGCGCATAATCTTCGACGACATATACCTGATACCCCCCCGCTATCTTCCGGATGCGGAATGATGCCCCGGTTTCCATGTACCGGTTGTTGAGCGTCGCTACCGCTTCGGTTATATCCTCCAGGGTGGTATTTTCCAGAAGGTCAATAATACGCCGCGGCGCCAGAGGCTCCGGCGAAGACAAAATCAACGCCTCAATTATGGTCGGTCTGCTGCCATTGTTGCTCATATTTTTCTATCACTTCAAATAATGAAATTTCTTGATAAATTCCAGCGCCGGCTCCGGGTTCTCATACTGCTCTCCCCGGTAAACCCGCAGCTCGGAAAAAGGAAGCGACTGCCGCACCGCGATTCGTCTGATTCGCACCAGCTCCAGAATCGCCAGAAACGTCAGTATCGCCACCAGTTTCCGCGGCGAATCGGAGAATAACTCCATAAACGTGGCTGAACCCTTTCGCTCCAGAATATCCAGTATCCGGGTGATTCGCTGCTCGATTGTCTCTTCTTCCGGGGTTATGGTGTAAAGATTCTCATTGCTTACCCGCGAGAGAACCTCTTTGAACGCCGTCAGCAGGTCAAACAGGGTGGTCGTTTCCGAGAGCACGATGACTTCTTTGTCGCCATTCCCCCCCAGCGCCGGCGGCACAAACAGCTGTTCTTCCGCCAGACGTTTCTCTCTTAAAATCTCGCCCGCCTCTTTGTATTTTTTGTACTCCAGAAGCGCCGCCACCAGTTCTTCCCGCGGGTCCGGCTCCTCCGGGTCAAGTTCGTCGCGGGGGAGAAGCAACCGCGCCTTGATTCTTATCAAGGTTGCCGCCATCAGAATATACTCTCCGGCGAGCTCCAGATTGAGAATCTTCATCATCTCCAGGTACTGCATATACTGCTCCGCCACCCGCGCTATCGGAATGTCGTAAATATCGACTTCTTCCTTCCGAATAAGGTACAACAACAAATCAAGCGGTCCCTGGAAGACCTCTAAATTGACGGTATAATTTTCTTTCTGTCCGTTCATTGGCTGCAATCCGTTCGTTATCTTCTCTCTGTCGAGGACCCGGAGTCCCTCGATATTCCTCGTCAAAACCTCCGGTCCATGTGCGACATCCCCGCTGAAATCAGGGACTATTACCAAGCTGCCTGCGGACGCCCTCGTCCGCGGCACTTTGCGCGAAACCAACCAGGTTTCGCCTTCATCATCCATAATAGTCCATCTTCATCGCGGCGCGCACTTTCTCCATCACCGCCTGCGCCCGCGCGCGCGCCCGCAAAGCGCCATTTTTCAAAACATCCCAGATATAATCTTTATTATTCTCCAGAACAACTCTTTTTTCACGAATAGGCCGCAGCGCCTCATTGAGATTCTTGGCTACCATCTTCTTGCAATCGACACACCCCAGCTCACCGCTGCGGCAGGGGGGAGCGATTATCTTTTCCGCCTCCGGCGTGTACACCTGATGAAGCATATAGACCGGGCAGATCTCCGGACGCCCCGGGTCCCCCTTGCGAATCTTCTGCGGGTCGGTGAACATCTTCTTCAATCGCGCGGCTGTCTCTTCCTCGGTATGTGTAATCGCGATATGATTATCCAGCGACTTCGACATCTTCCGCCCATCCAGCCCCGGTATGGTCGGTATCTTGGTAAAAAGTGCCTGCGGCTCTTTCAGCGTCGGACCGTAAAGTGTATTGAACCGTTTCGCCAGGTCGGCCGCCAGCCAGATATGTTTTTCCTGGTCCTTTCCGACCGGCACCTTATCGGCGTTATAAACACAGATATCGGCCGCTTGCAACACCGGGTACCCCAGAAAGCCGTAACTGTCCAGCCCTTTATCTTCCTTTTTTTCCAGATAGGTCGGGAGTCTTGTCAGGGTCGGCACCGTGATTATCATTGAGAAAAGAAGATGCAGCTCGGCATGCTCTTTAACATCCGACTGGATAAAAATCGCCACCTTCTCCGGGTCGAGGCCCGCCGCCATATAATCGACCGCCAGTTGAAACACCCTCTCCTTCAAAAGTTCGGTATGCTCGTAGTCGCCGGTTAAGGCATGCCAGTCAACAATGCAACTGTACATTTCGTACTGGTCCTGAAGCCGCACCCAATTGCGCAGGGCTCCCTCCAGATTGCCGATATGCAGTTCCCCCGACGGCTGCATGCCGGAGAGGATTACTTCTTTTGCGCTCAATTTTACTCCATGAAGAGGTATGGTCTCCAGCGGGTATCGGTAATCCCGATAAAGCGCTGGATATACGTGATATGATTGGGACGGGTCGGTTTGCGCAGAAGTCGCATTCCCGCGCCCGCCGGCGTCTGGTTTTTCTTCTTGTTATTGCACCGGTCACAGGCGCAGACCAGATTCTCCCAACTGTCGGTCCCGCCCAGATTTTTCGGAACAATATGGTCCACCGTCATCGGACCCCGCGTGGAGCCGCAGTAACAGCAGGTGTAACCGTCACGGATAAGCACATTCTTGCGGGTCAGCAAAATTCTTTTGCGCGGCGCTTTCACAAACCGCTCCAGCCGCACCACCGAGGGGAGTGGATACGACCTCAAGACCGAATGGATTTTCGCCCCGTCATAGGTTTCAATCATCTCGGCTTTCCCCATGAAGAGAAGCACAAAAGCCCGTCGCGCCGAGCAAACCGAAAGCGGCTCATAGTTTTGGTTCAAGACCAGGACGTTGTGATTCAGCATATCCATATCGTTGCCAATTTAGACCAGTAGGTCAGGATCCCCATGATCCTGACTGTCATTCCCGACCTGATCGGGAATCCAGTCCGTAGGTCGTAACCCCCGCGGTTCCGACATTTGTGCGCGGCTCCGCCTTAAAGCGGAGTCCACACCTGCCCGTTTCCAATTTTCCTGCGCCGTCAGGAGTCTCTCCTGACGGTAAATGTCGTGCCGGACTTGATTCGGCATCCATTCCTATTCTGTGCGCGGCTCTGCCTTAAAGCGGAGTCCACACCTGCCCGTTTCCAATTTTCCTGCGCCGTCAGGAGTCTCTCCTGACGGTAAATGTCGTGCCGGACTTGATCCGGCATCCATTCCTATTCTGTGCGCGGCTCCGCCTCAAAGCGGAGTCCACACCTGCCCGTTTCCAATTGATGCCCGCGGTTTCACCCGCATAATCTTTTAAAATTATCCCTTCCGCCCCTGTTGTCAATAGCAAATTATGGCGGGGGAGGGCAAGTCAGCCGTTTCTATCCGCTTCAAATACCAGTCGAGGCGATCTCTGAAATAAGCAATCGACAAAATACTGCTTTAAATCGTCAATAGAGGAAGGAGGGCAGGAGCCCCACCTTCAGCGGGGCGCTCCTGCCACAATCGACCCGCCGCGGCGGGTCGATGGGCAGGGAGAGAAGTGTTCATTCTAATAAATATGGGATTTATTATGGCACGAGCCGCATGCATTCTGGCCGGGAGGGCTCGTGCCCTACATCACTGATTTTGAAACAGAATCGGGTCTAAGAAGTGCAGTCCTGTTCATGAATCTGATTTTAAAGCAAGGAAAATTCTCGCTTCCGCGAAAAGTTGGAATCGATATATTGTAAAGGATGGTTGACGCCATTCTGGTGAGCGTCAATCGAGGCACCGTCGTCATTTTGGAACGACTTAAATTTAAGGGAGGGACACCTATGTCTGCCCAAGCATTCCGTCGAACTTGCTGCGTTGTTTCGCTAACGATTCTGTTTTCCTTTCTTCTATCGAGAGAAGCATCCTCCCAGACCGACCCGGACTCTGCGATGCATCGGCTCCTTACCGCCACCCGGTTGAACGACTGTCTCGATTACATCAGAAATGGTCGAAGGCTTATTCCAGAACTATACAGTGAAGGTAAAGTCGATTCTGTTGAAGCAATTGTGGATTTTGTCAACACAAAGTGCGCCTTGAAGCCCTTTCAAGATTTCCAGCTATTAAGCCAGATAAGAAGGGGCAAATTATCTAATGACTGGTGTGATGATTCATTAGTGGCGGAGATAACTCTGCCGCATTTTTACTCCCATTACGACTTATATGAGAGACACAACTTTTGGCCAACACCAAGTCACGAATATAATTCGTTCATCGAGCGGCTTGCCTCTGAGGTAAAGGACAGTGTTGACGCGACTTCTGTCGCCAATGCCATTGCGACTTATTACGCCGCGGGTAGGGATAGTCTTCTTCACAAACTTTCAAAAGGCACTTATCAGGGTTCCTGCATTCAGGCAAGATACGACCGTGAAATCGACACTCTTCTTGAGAAACGTCGCAACTTTGCAAACAACTGGTCCTTGAATGCCGGCGCATGGATACCCGACGGAAACTTGAAATGGCTCGGCTCAAAAATCGAAATTGGCTGTCAGGCGGGGCTTCGCTCTCGACACTACGGCGCCGATGTCACTTTTTTCGCCCGCTTTCCGAATTCCCAGCAGCCCTATCTGGTCAATCATCGAGATTCCTTATATGAAACCGATAATTTTTTCGGGATGTACTTCGGGCTTGACCCTGTTCTCCGAGTTTACTCATCCTGGAACACCTCGCTTGAATTTTTCGGTGGAATCGGTTGGGATGGTATTATGGCACTTACGGCTGACGACCTGAAAGAGAACCAGGGAGATTATCTGAATTCTTTGAATCTAAATCTTGGTTTCACCCTTCGATTGTTCTACGGTCCCCGTCACACACGCTACTGGGGGCTTCAGGCACGATATAACTTTCTTAATTACGATACCGATGGCGGGACAGATCTTTCGGGCAACTCCCTTTCAATCAACCTTATTTGGGGAGCAATGGGGCATGGATGGACAGACGATTATCTCGAAAGCCTTCATTATTTCGACCGCCGGTGATTGAATGTTGTAAGGCACGAGCCTTGTTTGACCGCCAAAGGAGAGACGTAATAATATCGTCGTAGCGGTCGACCCATGTGTCGACCCCGTCTCATTCCGCAAGGCCGAATGAGACCATCAGAGGGCATCGTCTCCCTCCTCCCATAACTCCCAAGTATCACACTCTCAACTCACCTCCAACCACTAACCACCCCCTCCCGCAAAATCACCGGCAAATCGATGCTGAACTTCCGCGGTCCGCTATCTATAGAGGAGGTATTGCTTGATTGCCTTAACCCAAACCAACCATTCCTTGCCCCTTTATCCTTCGAATGGACTCTCGGACCGTCCCTGAAATCAATCCGCCGAAAGGAAGGGATAATAAAAAAACTTCAACAAAAACGAATACGAACCAATAACATATTGGCAAGCAATGATTTGATTCGTCAGAGCTCACTTGTATCGCTCGCATTATCTTATTATCTTGCAATCTATGCGCCAAATAGCCCTATTCATCATTCTGCTGCTTTTCATCACCGCTCCCGTTTCCGGCGCCGACAGTTCCGATGCCATTATCCATCGCGACCATTTCATCTACCATTTCGACTACCCCCCTTTCGTCCAGACCGCCGATTCGGCGCTCTCTGTCGCGCGGCAGCGATTAATTGAACTTCTCCGCGACTCGCTCGATTACCTGCCCGAAATCTATATCGCCGACAGTCAGGAGGAATTCCGCCGAATTATCGGCACCGCCATTCCCGACTGGGGCGCCGCAGTCGCCATGCCCTACCGGCAGACAGTTGTCATCAAATCTCCCGCCCGTTTCCCGGTCGGAAAATCGCTGCGGGAACTGCTGCAGCATGAGTACACTCATCTCGCTTTATCC
>JBFMEF010000153.1 GCA_040753495.1 Candidatus Zixiibacteriota bacterium | reverse complement strand
TCGTTTTGGCTTTATATCAGAATATTGCTTAAGAAAAAAAGTAGTACAAAAACTCTATAGCTGACTTAAATATATCATATCAAGAAACTTATGCAAGTAAAAATTTAGAGAATTGCCAATTATTTTCCCCTCCCCGGAGCGATGGTTAACCGTCCCCTTTTTGATCAAGCTATTGCCGCTGAATCACTTAATTATCGACTCGCCAACTCCTCTATTGTACCTCTGCCAAATCCTGATACTTCCTCTCTATCGGGAGGTGCATGATAAGTACAACTTCTACTGAGTTCTGAACAGCAATCTTCCAAACGATTTCGGGTCGTAGTCAATTGGCGCCTGCCAGTCGGCTGAAGTCCGAAGTCGATACTGCTTGCGACGGAAATTCAGTCCCCAGGCAGTCTCCGGAGCGGCCGTCGCTCGCCACTGGGCAAGAGGGATTCTCGCTTCCACTATCCATCCGGTCGGGCTGGATAATGTCTTGAGTTCATAAATGCCATTCCAGGCAGGATCGCCGGTCATATAGCCACTGACATTGGGAGTGATTTTCTGGTCAAATATAGCGCCCACCGGATTGAAATAAACCTGAAAGACTTCCTCACGATTCAGATCCGGTTGGAAGAAAAAGCCGACACAATCTTCCGAATGAACCGGGGCATCATGGCCGGACAATGCCGCTTTTAAAGATTCAGGCTTCGATTCCAGACAGCGGGCGGCAAGATAAAGGGAGCTGTCGTCATAAGCAAAATAGAAGTAAACCGAATCGGTTGCCATTGGGGAGCCATTATCAGAAAAGAAACGCTCGACCGGAGCGCTCCAGACCGATTCATCAAGGCGACCATCGATAGTCGGCGGTGGGCTGACCCGCCGGCAGTAAGCCTCACGGCAAAGCCAAAGTCCCCTGTTGACGGGCTGACTCTTGCCGGTGGCGACCGGCAGTCTTATCGACACCGACGGGATAGGATAAAGGCTCTCCCCGCTCCTTGAAACGGTGAATCGCAGGGAGCTGCGGTCACCGGGGGCAAGAGATACCGGCAGAACCGACGGGGTAACCGACCATCCCTCAGGAACTTCCCAGCGCAAGGTATCGTCGGCGGCTATTTCTTGCTGGAGGTTATGCAGATTCAGGATAACCTCGCTCTCGCGAAGATTGAGAGAGTGGTCAACCGGAAGAGGCGTATCGAAACTGATTCCGCTCCGCTCGACATTCTGAGCGAAGGCGAATTCGGCGGCGGTGACTTCATTCTCCGGCAAGACTCCCCCAAAAGCGACAGGCGCGGTATGAATACCGGAGGAGTCAACCGTGACCCAGAGGAAATGATACTCCAGCCCGGAGATGCCCGGATCGGTATCGCCGCCGGAACTTCCCACTGAGATATACCTGACACCGTCATACATCCCGCTGAAATAAACATGATAATGACCGGTAAAGACCATATCGACTCCATATTTTTTGAAGAGGGCATGGGTTGTATCGGGATGCCCCGAGGCGGTCGATTCGAACCAAAATGGTTTATGATGGGTAACAAAGGTGTACTTTGCAGCGCGGCTTTTCTCCAGTTCCGCCTGGAGCCATGCCAGCTGCGCTTCATCAAAACCGCGGTTGGACTCGCGGCGGCTGTTATCCAGGACAATGAAATAGAGGCTGTCTATCATGAAAGAATAATAAGGCTCGCCGATATGACGGCGATATGTCTCCAGAGCGGCATCATAAGTAATATCATGATTGCCGGGGGTATAAAAGATGGGGCAGGGCAGGGCTTTAACGATGCTCTTATACTCCTCCCATTCACGATTCAAAACGGCGGTGTCAACGGTGTACCCTTCTATCATATCGCCGACGGTCAGAGCGAAATCGGGGCGAAGTCGCGCGATTTCGGCAACAATCTGCTCGTAGATCCCCTCCTGGTGCTCGCCGGTGCGGTCGCCTATGACGGCAAAGCGGGTCGGTTTTTCAGACGCCATGACTGTCGCCGCGATAAGGATGACGCCCAATGTAATCGTCAATGCTGTTGATTTCAGGAATTTCATATTATCCTCCCTCTCAAAATTCTACCAAATCTAATGGCAAGAACATAATCTTCAGACGATTTCACAATCTCTTCGTGATGCGCGCCAGAAAGCGATGCAGGGCGTGGATTCCGGTTACCGGTGGAGCATACAGAAGAACACATCTTCCAGTAACTACTTTCAGTCCCGCCTTCTGCGCCGCGGCGGCCGCCTCCGCAAAGTCGCCGCCCTGCTGAAACCAGAGAATTTCAAATTGCCGTCGAATTGCCGATTCGACTACTGCCATAGCGTTACTCGGTCGCGTCGATATCACAGCCGCTTTGACGTCATCGGGAACATCCTCCAGACTCCTGAAACATTGGTTCGCCCCGGAGAAAGAGCCCTCCGGATTGACCGGATAGACCTGAAAGCCCCGCTTCTGGAGAGTCTCAAAGATGACGTTTCCGAATTTTCGCTTTTGGCGGGAAACGCCCACCACGGCGATATGCTTTGAATTGATAAAGGCTTCAATCTCGGGAATCATATACGGAACCGTTTAAGAATTTTAACCGTCAATCTCTCTGCGACAATATAATAACTTTCCGCCGGAAGCGCTATCTTCTTTCCGATGATAATAATCCTTGACTTCTTAGCCTATTTTTATAGAATAATAACTGGAACGGTATAATCCCGGGGACAAAGAGCACACCCCCGAGACTGATAATCTTTCGAAAACAAAACTTTGGCAGGCAGCAGGAACAAAGCCCTATAAGATGGGGCATTACTGCCATACTTACATTCCAATTGTCTCGCATTAAGAGATGAAACAGAATTCTCATGGGCGGCCGGTTAATACCATCGGGGTGTATGCTTTAATGACTTTCGGCCGCTATTCGGGGAAATCTACTTCAGAAGTTTCCATAAAATACAAGGTTCATACTTACTAAGGAGGAGATGCTATGCAGTGCAGGAGAAACCTATGCGCCATCAGCCTGGCGGCTTTATACTTGATGCTTGCCGCCACGACCCTCTGGGCTGTCCCCGGCGTGGTCTGGGTTGATGACGATTACACCAGCGGCGGGTACAATGACGGCCATACCTGGTTGTATGATGCTTTCGACCAGATTCAGCCTGCGGTTAATGCCGTTGATGCAGGCGGAACGGTCAATGTCGCCGCCGGTCTTTATGCCGAGCAGGTGATAATCAATAAATCGGTTTCGATTGTCGGAAGCGGCAATCCGGTGCTTAATCCACCGGCAACGCCGCTGGCGACGTTTACGCTTGCGGAGAATCCGGCAGTCTTTGAGCCAATAGTCTTTGCCTATGGCGGAACTGACGACGGCTCCGGTTCAATCTCCGGTTCAGCAACCATTGAGATTACTTTCAGCGGCTTTGAGATTGACGGCAATAATGCCGGGGCGGTCAACCGTTTCACTGCGATTTTGCTGCGCAACTGCCGCAACTCCATTGTCGAGGGGAATCGGATTTATGAGATGCTTTACAGTTCGGGATTGCCCATGACATTTGGTATTCTGGCGTACGGGGACTCGCATGTAGGAATCAGGCAGAACGTAATAAACGATTTCACCCGGGGCGGGATTGGGGTCAACGGTGATGATGGACCGCTGCCTGACCCGACCGGCATAATCGAATCTAATCAGGTCATAGGCGAGGGGGTTCTCCCGCAGGGGAACTGGGCGCAGAACGGGATAATGATTGGATACGGCGCCGCCGGCAGCATTATCGGGAATGAAGTGTACGACATTGCCATTCTTGACCCGTCATGGTCGGCGTCCGGATTGATTATCTACTATCCGGCGGCTGATGTGATTGTCAGAGGGAATAATGTTCATGACTGCCAGGGAGCGCTAAATGCCTATTTTGCCGACCGTCTGAAAGTGATTGGAAACATCTTTAATCAAAATGAGTTTGAGTTTGTCTGGGGCGGCAACGGTGATACTATTTCCGGCAATACTTTCACCGCCAATGACCAGGCGCTCTACCTGGCTGATGTAACCATCGGCATCATTGATAACAATACCATATCCGGCAACAGTTATGGCGTCATTATGGATGGCTCCTGTGACAATATCTGGAGTACCGGAAACAGTATAATCGGTAATTCTACCTGCGGCATTGCGGTAGCGCCATACGGCGGCTATAGCCCGACCAATATTTCCTTTCAATTCAATAATATCAGCGGCAATACCTTTGGACTGGAGAATACCACCACCAATACGATAAACGCCACCGGCAACTGGTGGGGGGATATTTCGGGACCGGCGGTGACGACAAAGAAATTGTCGGTCGCGGCGCCCCGCCGGCCTTCACCGGTCGATTATTTCAACGCTCCCTTGACGCCTGAAGTCATGGATGCCGCCGTGGCAGACCGGCAATATCCAGACGAAGAGCTCTCCGCCGCTTTCGGCAGCGGCGACCCGGTGACGGCGCTGGTTGATTATTCCCCCTGGTGGAGCGCCAATTATGTCGGCGACCCGCATACTCTGCCGTGGAAATGGTATCTGAATAACAGTTACTCCTCCTCCCTGCAGGAGGCGGCCGACCTGATGCAAAACGGCGATTCGACAATTGTCCTGAATGGTCTCTATAATTGGACCCTCAATATTGTGGGGCGCACCGGTCTGACCTTCATAGGAGAGAACACTCAGAATACCATCATTCAGTTTGACGGCACCTTGTCCTGGGATGTCGGCAGTTATGGCTCCTCACGACAGACTGCCGTAAGAGTGGTGAATTGCGATGGCATTACGTTCGACAGCCTGACTTTCGATTTCAATCTGATAAAAGGGAATAATATCTCCGGTATTCTGTACTGGAATTCCGGCGGGACAATTGCCAACAGCCTGCTGGAGAATATGAATATCCCTGACCTTCTGGGCGGGTATTATGAACTGATGTGTTATCTGCGGGCGCCCAATTTTACCGCCCAGAATCGGGCGCAGGTCAATTTCCGGAATAACCAGTTCATAAAAACCGGTCGGGTCGGCATTATTGCCCATGACTATGTCAATGTTCTGATTGAAGGGAACAGTTTTGACAAGGTTGACGATGATTTCGGCTACGCCATGGAAATCGGCTCTATGTCTACAGGTGTCATTCGGGGGAATAATTTTACCAATTATGACACCTGGGCGCTTTCGGACCAGTCGGCATCGGGAGCGATCTACGTAGAGAACAGCTTTACGCAGGGAATCGGTCCTGTGGCGAAACCGGTCGTCATCGAGGATAACGAAATCTCCTTCTGCCAGTTCGGAATCCATATCGGCAATGAGTTTGTGGGATATACCGGCGATGTCGATATTCAGATTGATATGAGCAATAATATCATCCGCGACTGCCAGACCTCGGGCTCCCAGTCAAGCGGCGGGATTAAAATTGCAGATGAAGGAAGAAATCTTGGCTCTTCGGTAACAATTGTGATGGATAACAACCTGATTCATGACAACAGCGATTACGGCGTTTATATATACACTCTGGGGAATGGAGAAATAGACGCCACCCTGACCAATAATACTGTCTATAATCATTATCAGGGCGTTATTGTCAAAAATTTCGGGGCATCAACCGGAAGCCTTTACAACCTGTCCATCCACCACAACTATTTTCAAAACAACCTCAATGCGGAAAATGACGCCGTGCCCGGATTCTGGGATGACGGCACAGCGGTCGGCAACTGCTGGAGCGATTTCAATCTCAATTCCGGATACCCGTCTCAATACAATATACCGGGAGTGGCGGCAGCGGTTGACCGTTATCCCAATGCCGATTGCGGCGCCCTTTGCGACTGCCAGACCGGCAACGCCAACGGAATTGCGAGCTACAACATTCTCGATGCCACTTACCTGATTAACTACCTGTATAAGTCAGGTGCCAATCCGGTACCATATGAATACTGCTCCGGAGATGCCAACTGCAACTGCCAGGTGAATATTCTGGATGTCACCTACCTTCTCAACTATCTCTATAAGTCAGGAACGCCCCCCTGCCAGTGTTATCAGTGGGCCGCCCAATGCGGACTGCCGCTTCAGTCGGGCATGAATGGCGACTCTGACCCCGGGATTGAAAAGGCAATGGAGACAATGACAACGCCGCTGACCGCTTATAGATAAGGTTGAAAGGTTAACCCCAAAACCCGCCACTGGCGGGTTTTTTTTATGCGATCGGTCAGGTCATTCTGACCTGCCCATACCCCCCATTTTTGTGGTCATTTTGACTTTCCGCCACGAGAGGTTCCTGTAACCATATTGTATCACAATATCTTATGAAAATTGATGCGGGATGTTACTTGGCATTAGATTTGTATGCTAATTTCACCGGAACGGTATTGCAAGGTTACCCGCTTAGGAAAGCATAGACAACTTCGGAATGAGAAGGTTTTAAGGAAAAGACGAATTTC
>JBFMEF010000152.1 GCA_040753495.1 Candidatus Zixiibacteriota bacterium | reverse complement strand
AGAGAATCGCCAAAAATAGAAAAAGGAGGATAAGGCTGAGCAGTCCCCCCAATTTCATAATGTTAGAGGCAAAGACTACATACCCCTTGGCGTCCGGGTCATAATGATAACAGTAAAGGAGAATGCGGTCGATAGTATTCCCGATTTTGCCTTCTGATGCCTCCAGTATTGCCAGTTTCAAATCATTTGCTTTGAAAGTCAGCCCATAGAGATATCGGCTGATGACTCCGTCGGGAGAAAGAATGAAAGCCACGGCGGCATGGGCATATTCCTGGCGCGTTTCATCATAATAAAATTTAAACCCGAGCGCTTCCGCCAGAGAGCGGGTCTGTTCCTCCGGACCGACAAAGAAATGCCATCCCTCCGCGGCATTGTCCCGGCGAAAATATCCCAGATAATTTTTCTTCTTGGCGGCGGCAAGTTCGTATGTCTCTCGCGGATTTATGCTGATATTGAGAAGAAGATAATCTTTGCCCGGTTCCCAGGGGACAGTCCGAAGTCCATCACTCAAGCCATTTAGAACCATCTGGCAGAGCATGGGGCAGTTGTAATATCCCATTACCATAACCACCGGCTTGCCCTGTCCAAGATATTGGGCGAGAGTGACAGTGTCGCCACGGTCATTGACCAATCGGGTATCCAGTGGAATCTTCTCCCCGAGATGCTCGACGACATCTATATTCCGAAGTTCGGGAAGGGAGTCCTGAAGAACCTGAGCCTGAGCCGCCATCGCAAGGAGGAATCCAAACAGAAAGGGCGCCGATCTGCGGATTAGGATTTTATTTATGAACGCTGCGGTCATCATAAGCCTGTCTTTTCTCCGGACAGCCGGACTTTCTCCTGAAACGCCGAATCAGCCATCAAGTCAATAGCCCGCTCCACCGGAATCTGATAGACCCCTTTGGCAGCATCAAGTAACTTATATGAATGCAGGGCCTCCGCCTCGCGGGCGTGCAGCTCGCGAAGCGTCGACGACTCCGGCTTGAGCACGGACTCATAAATCTGTTCTTCAGTAAAGACCGTGAAATAATCTATCATCGCGACCACCAGAACGACCAAAAGCAATATCCCCATAACGCCGACAAAGATGACTTTGTTCGCGCTTACATCTCTTTTTTCATATCCCTCGTTGGGGGTTGTCATTTCTTTTTTATCCCTCTGCTCTGTCATGGTCGCCTCATTCGCTGGTAAATTCCATAGAAGCTTTTAGCTGGGGGTCCTTGACAGGTATCAGGGGATGGGCGGCTATTCTCTTGAGAAGCAACCAGACAAAGATTCCGCCAATTCCGAGGAAGGCGGTCAAGTCAAACCAGGATAGATCAAAGCCCTGTTTCTGCAGACCCGGCATAATCACCCAGTACAAATCAACCCAGTGCATGAAAAGCATCCAAGAAGCCATGATAGCCAGGAATGCAGGATTCCTCTTAGCCGAGCGGGTGATGAGAATGAAAAATGGAATGACAAAATGCCCCAGCACGAGAAGCAGACTGACTCCTTTCCAGGAACCGACCCAGCGATTGCGAAACCAGATTGTTTCTTCGGGGATATTGGCGTACCAGATAAGGAAATACTGGGAGAAAGCGATATACGCCCAGAAGACGGTAAAGGCAAAGAGCAGTTTCCCCAGGTCATGAAAGTGTTCGGCGGTGGTCATATTATGGAGTAAGCCCTGCCGCCGCATAAAGAAAACCAATATGACCAGAAATGAGATAATTGCCACCAGGCTTCCCGAAAAGATATAAACTCCAAAAATAGTCGAATACCAGTGGGCATCCAGCGACATAAGCCAGTCAAAGGACGCGAAGCTGAATGTAAAAGCATAAGCGATAATCCCGATGGCGCTGATTGCCCGCATCCTTTTGGTAATCGCCTCCTCCGGATTCAGATCTTGCTTTAAAGATGCCCTGGATAAGAGAACAGATAAGGCAATCCAGACACCGAAGAAAACAGCGGCGCGGATGACAAAGAAAGTAACATTCAAATAGGGAGCCTTTTTCTGCAAAATCAGGTCGGCTTCGACGGCATCATGATGAGTCCAGTGAAAGAGCTCATGCATACCCAGCAGGACCGGCAGAAAAAACAGTAGCAGGAGCGGAAGCTGCATCATGATGTTCTCAGCGACACGCCGCAAAGTAACGCTCCATCGCGCCGCCACCAGATGGTGCAGCATGACAAAAAAGAGCGAGCCCATGGCGACGCTGAACCAGAAAATAAAAGCGTTAAGGTAGGAGTGGAAAAACTGCGCCGGATTCAGGAAATATCCGATGGCGCTGACAGCCAGTCCGGCGATGCCGACAATCAGGGCGCGCGCTCCGATGTTTCCCGAATCTGTTATCCGATATGTTGCGTCGTCGTATTTCATTATTCTCCCACTCACCTAATCCCCTGCCGCAACTCGGCCGGGATATCCTCAAGCCTGGCGTTCTGGCTTTTCTGCAGGGCACGCATATATCCCACAATCGCCCAGCGGTCGGCGACCGGAACCTGATGTCCATAGGAGGGCATATTGCGGATTCCGTGCGAGATGACGTCAAAAATATGGCCGTCCGGCAACTGCCGCATGCGCTCGTCATGAAAAGTTGGAGGCGGCAGGTAGCCGCGCGTTATCATGATTCCTTTACCGTCGCCAAGACGGCTGTGACAGGGGCTGCAATAGATATCATATCGTTCCTGACCCCGTTTCAAAAGGGCGCGAGTAATGGAGACCGGCATATTCTTAACAAAATTGCCTTTATCATCCTTGCCGGTGAAATAGATGATGTCATCATTAAGATGCCCGCGCGCTACCGTTCCGGGGACCGGCAGACGCATAGCGCTGCCGTCAGAATAGAATCGGCTTTCCGCATAGAGCTTGTACTTGGGCTGATTTGTCATCCCCCGGTCAATAGCGAGGGGGGAATTTTCCGAAGGTCTCCCCCGTCCGCAACCGGCGACAAGAGCCGCCAAGAGTGCCAGCAGCAGCAGTAGCTTTCTGTCGTGGACGTTCATAATCAATCCTTCAGCACCTCAAGATTGCGACCGCCAATCGATTCCAGAAATCTTTGCAGTTTTTCTCCCTCGTCGGCATTTGCGGCGACCGCGCTTATGAAGAAGCTGTCATCAGTGACTCTTTTGAAGCGTTCCGAGTGGAATAACGGATGATGAAACTGTGGCAGGCGATTCAATCCCAGCATACCAAACAGCGACGCCCCGGCTGCCATTAGAACTCCCAGCGCAAAAGTCACCGGCAAATATGCCTGAAAACTGAAAAAAGGCTTTCCGGAAATGACCAGAGGGTACGCGATGGTGCTGGCGTACCACTGCAGCGCCACCCCGCCGAGCGCCCCAAAAGTAGCGCAGAGCCCGGCAATCCAACCCAGCGGCGACCGTTTCAGTCCCATAGCGGCATCCATTCCATGAATGGGGAAGGGAGAATGGCAATCGAAATTGTATTGGCCGGTATCCCGCATCTTCTCCGCCGCCTGATACAGACTGGCGGCGCTTCCAAACTCCGCCAGGATATATATTTCTCTGTTATCTTTATCTTGCATGATTCTCATTCTTTATCTGCTCTTCCGAAGCGTGATGCGGGTCGGCCTGCGGCAGAACTCCTTTGACTTCGGCCATGGAAATTATCGGGACAAACCGAACAAACAACAGGAAGAGTGTCAGGAAAAGTCCAAAGGAGCCGACAAAAGTGGCGATATCCCAGAAAGTCGGTCGGTAATAATCCCAATTGGCGGGGAGAAAATCTCGCGAGAGCGAGGTCACCACAATCACAAACCGCTCAAACCACATTCCTACGTTAATAAGAATTGAAATGACGAAGAGAGCGCTGATGCTGTTTCGGATTTTCTTGAACCAGAATAACTGCGGCACCAGAACATTGCAGGTTATCATCGTCCAGTACGCCCAGGCGTAAGGACCGAAGGCTCTGTTGAGAAAAGTGAAGATTTCATACTCATTGCCGCTGTACCAGGCGATGAAAAACTCCATCATATAGGCGTAGCCGACCATCATGCCGGTCACCAGCATTATTTTGCTCATCTTGTCGAGATGATTGACGGTAATAAAATGCTCCAGCCCAAAAATTTTCCGCGCCAGAATGCCCAGCGTCATTACCATGGCAAATCCGGAGAAGATAGCGCCGGCGACAAAGTAGGGTGGAAAGATGGTGGTGTGCCATCCCGGTACGAGACTGACAGCGAAATCGGTGCTCACTACGCTATGGACGGAGAGAACCAGCGGAGTGGAGATTCCGGCAAGAATTAAGTAAGCCAGTTCATAATGTTTCCATTGACGGTTGCCGCCGCGCCAACCCAGCGCCAGAATTCCCATGATTATTTTTCTCCATTTAGTTTTGGCACGGTCGCGCAGGGTGGCAAAGTCGGGAATCAGCCCGGTGTACCAGAAAAGGAGCGAGGCGGTAAAATAAGTGCTGACGGCAAAAACATCCCACAAGAGCGGGCTGCGGAAATTAGGCCACATGCCCATCTGATTTGGCACGGGAAACATCCAGTACGCCACCCAGAGGCGACCGACATGTATTCCCGGGAATATCAAGGCGCAGGTAATGGCAAAGAGAGTCATGGCTTCGGCAAAGCGATTGATGGAGGTTCTCCAGCGCTGACGCATCAAAAACAGAATTGCCGAAATCAAGGTGCCGGCATGTCCTATCCCGACCCAGAAGACAAAATTGATGATGGCAAATCCCCAGCCGACCGGAATATTGACCCCCCAGATTCCGATACCTTCCCAGACCAGATAACCAATAGAGCCGAAAAAGACCAGCGCCAGAAGCGATGAAATCGTTATTGCCAGATACCAGTATGGCGAGACTTTGGCTTCCACAATGCCGCTAATCTTTTCCGTGACGGAGTGGAAAGACTGATTGCCGGTTATCAACTGCGTCCCGGGATTTTCAAGCGCTTTGGTATCTTTCGCGGTTGTACTCATCACTTCACCGATTAAGAACTGGTCGGTTTATAATGCTCCAGCTCCGGATGCGGGTTGCGCACCTTTGCCAGATAGGTATTGCGCGGCTGGGTATTCAGTTCCGCCAGCAACGCATAGTTGCGGTTTTGCTGCTTTATCTGCGAAACGCGACTGTTCGGGTCATTAATATTTCCAAACACGATAGCATCGGCCGGACATCCCTGCTGGCAGGCAGTGACGACTTCCCCGTCGCGAATAGTCCGGCTCTCTTTTTTAGCGGCAATCCGGGCGCGGCTGATTCTCTGGATGCAGAAGGTGCATTTTTCCATCACGCCGCGGGAACGCACTGTGACATCGGGGTTCTGCGCCATTTTCAGAGTCTCCGCCATACTGCCGGTGTAATTGAAGAAATTAAATCGCCGCACCTTATAGGGACAATTATTGGAGCAGTAACGGGTGCCGATGCAGCGATTGTAAGTCATGACGTTAAGGCCTTCGCGGTCATGCGATGTCGCCGCCACCGGGCAGACCTGTTCGCACGGCGCATTTTCGCAGTGCTGGCAGGTGACCGGCTGATGCACCACTTCGGGATTATCGGTTTCGCCGGTGAAGTACCGGTCATTGCGTATCCAGTGCATCTCCCGGCCGCGGCGCACCTGCTCCTTCCCGACAATCGGTATGTTATTTTCGCTCTGGCAGGCGATGGTGCAGGCATTGCATCCGGTGCAGACATTAAGATCGATGGTCATTCCCCACTGATACCCTTCATCATACTTATGCTCGGTGTAAATCGACACCAGTGGCGGATGCTCCACCATTTTCTCGGCGAAATCGGGCTCGCGGCGGTATTCTTCCAGGGTCGCTTCGCGCACGATAGGCCGTCCTTCCATACTCTGGTGGTCCTGCGTGGTCGCCAGAAGGTATCTTCGCCCTGTCTTCTGAATGGCCGCCCCGATTCCGAAATCGGGCGATGATGAAGGACGAATCCGGTAAGAATTAAATCCGACTCCATTGCCAACCTGACCGGCTTTTTCGCGTCCGTATCCAAGCGAAAGATTTACGGTATTATCCGCCTGTCCCGGCATTGTCCAGACCGGCATCTCTATCTGACGTCCCCGGTAATTTATCTGCGCCATGTCGCCGCTGGTGACTCCGAGAGCGTCGGCCATCTTTGGACTCAAGAGAGCGGCATTATCCCAGCATAACTTGGTCATCGAATCAGGCAGTTCCTGAAGCCACCCGTTGTTGGCAAAGCGCCCGTCAAACAAAGAGGGAGAGACGGTGAAAACAATTTCCAGATTGTCGGCGGCGGCTGAGCTTCCCAACGGCAGGTTTTTTTTCAAAGATTCCGCCACCGCGGCAAAATCAATCCGGGGAATCACCACGGGAAATGCCGAGCCCTCCTTGAGACCATCATGCAAAATCTTCCGCCATTCTTTTTCATACTCCATTCCTTTCAAAATATCCTGCCAGTAATACCGCACGATATCGTACCCCCGGCGGTCCCGCCCGGTGACAAGAAGACTCATCACCTCCAGCGAGGAATGGCTATCGTAAAGAGGTTCAATCATCGGTTGAATAATGCCCAATGTGCCATCAAGCGAGCGCACATCCCCCCAGGACTCGAGGAAATGACTCTGGGGCAGATGCCACGCAGTCAATTGCGAGGTTTCATCAAAATATGGACTGAGATGAATGGAATGCTCAACTTTGCCGAGCGCCGCTTTTAAATCGACATCCGCGCCGGAATTGTAAGCCGGATTGCCGCCGAGGATTATAACGCAGGAGACAGAACCGGATTCCATTTTTTGAGCAAGCGCGGCGAATGCGGCAGCATCAGAATAAATTAAACTGTCGTGACGGGCATAATCGACCGTATTTCCCGTGGCGCCGAGGGCATGGTTAATCGCCGCCACCAGAGCATGTATTGCCGGCGGTTGCCGCCGTCCGGCGACAAGAAGCGCCTTCTGCGCTGCGGTCAGAAGGTCTCTTGCCAGCACATTAAGCCATTTTTTATCAATGTCAGCGGCAGCAGAATCTGGCAGGTCGGCAAGGCTGAGCGACAGACCGAGCGACTGCAGCTCCTGAGCCAGAGCGACGGTGAAGTGAATCACCTTGCTGCTGGGGAGACGAAGCCGATGATCAGCCATGGCGCCGGTCAGCGAATAGACTCCCTCGACAACGTAGAGGCGATTCATCGAGTCCTTTTCCGACTTAAGCCGCCGGCTCTGCGAAAATTTCCTGGTGGCCGCTATATTCTCGCTCTCCGTCAGCAGAAAATCGGCATCAAGCGAGAGAATTACTTTCGCCCGGTCATAATTATAAAGAGGCTGCAGGGTTTGCCCGGTCGCCAGTTTAACGCCGTTATATATGTTTTCGTCGCTCACCGCTTCGTAAGCGACAAAATCTGCTTCAGGGAAATTCTTAAGGAATTCTTCATACAACTTATAAAATGTGGGCGATGAAGTCGACTCGGCGATTATCGCCAATCCTTTCCCCTTATTCTGCAGATAGCGCGGATACAGTTCATGCCAGAAAGCGACAAATTCCGCCCATTCTTTTTCCACACCCCGGTAAAGCGGCTTGCGGGAGCGGTCAGGGTCGTAAAGTCCCAGCAGAGATGCTTGCACGATGGCGCTGGAGGCTCCCATGGTACTGGGGTGGAGCTGATTCCCTTCAATCTTGGTCGGCCTCCCTTCATGCGTTTCCACCACCAAACCGTACCCACCAACACCAAACGGCATAGAAGTGGCATAATATGAAGGCTGTCCCGGCACCAGTTCCTCCGGCGGCGCAACATAGGGGACAATCTTATCGACCGGTCGTCGGCATCCGGTCAGCCCGGCCAGCGCCAGCGAGGCGCCCATAATCGATATAAAATTACGGCGGGAGATTGAATTGTCCAATTCCCAGGCATGTTCGGGGAACTCCCGGTGAAGAAATGAGCGAAACTCAGGAGTGTCCGCTATCTGCTCCAGACTGCGCCAGTATTCTTTTCCCTGTTTCTTATCCATATCTTCTATCTGTGACACCCCGAGCAATCGATGGTCGGATTGATTCCTTTTTCCGCCCGTACGCGGCGCGCCAGTTCGGGCTGTTCCACAGGCGGGGTCCAGTTCATATTAGTCAGTTCTTCGCGCGGACGGAGATGCCGGTCGGGATTGCGATGACAGTCAAGACACCACGACATGCTAAGCGGCTCTTTCTGCATGACCACGTCCATCTGCGCCACGTTGCCGTGACAACTGGCGCAACCGACTCCGGCATTGAGATGAACGCTATGGTCGAAATAGACAAAATCGGGGAGATTGTGCACGCGCACCCACTGAATAGGGAGCCGTTTACTCCAGCTTTCCCGCACCGGCAGCAACTTTTCGCTTTCCGGCAATATCAGTTTATGGCAGTTCATACAGGTCTGAGTCGGGGGAATGCCGGCCGCCGCCGAGGTCTCTACTTGCGAATGGCAATAACGACAGTCGAGCCCCAGGTCGCCGGCATGCAGCTTATGGCTGTACGGCACCGGTTGTTTGGGTCGATAGCCGACATCGGAGTACTTGGGGGAACCATAGAACCAGAATATGCCCGCGACCGCCGTCAGAATCACGACCGCTCCGGCAATAAAATAAACCGGAAGTTGATTGGTCCATTTTGGAAAAATCTGAGCCAACTAAGCAATCCTGTTTCTTTTCCTGGGGGCGCTGGCTGATGATGATTGCCAACTTGCCCGGTCATTTAGCAATCCCGAAAGTTACGGCGGCGAAAATAAAACAAAAACCGTTCTCTGTCAACAATTATCGCAATCTTCCTCGCTGCTATTTCCCGTCAAAATAGATGTTTTTAATACACATTAACTTATTTCAGATATATTTATCCGCAATCAGCGCCACAAAGAGCGCAAAAAGATGTATTAACGAAAATTTGAACAGGCTCCAGTATTCCTTGTGGCGCCGACTTCGCCTTGCCTGTAATCCGCGATAGATAAAGACAGAATTCACCGCAACGGCAACTCCCAGGTAGGGCAGCCCGGCGCCATAGAAGAGAGGCAGTAAACTTGCCGCGGCCAGAAGCAGGCTGTATATCAGAATCTGCCGCACCGTTTCGCGGTCGCCCGCTTTCAGCGGAAGCATCGGCAGTCCCGCGGCGCGATAATCATCTTTAAAACAGAGCGCCAGCGCCCAGAAATGGGGCGGTGTCCAGAGAAATATTATCAAAAATAGAATCCAGGGGTACACCGCCAAGGAGCCTGTGGCGGCAGTCCAGGCGCCGACCGGAGCCATCGCTCCGGCAATACCGCCAATCACGATATTCTGCGCCGTGTGCGGCTTAAGCCAGAGAGTATAAAAGAGTGAATAGAATAAAATTGTCGCGAGCGAGAGCACGGCGGTCAGCCAGTTGAAACAGAGCCCGAGAATAACAACACCGCCGGCGCCGATGGCAACCGTAAAGAACAATGCTTCAGCGGCGGAGAGTCTTCCCGTCGGAAGGGGACGCCGATGACGGGTGCGCCTCATCTTGCCGTCAATTTCCCGCTCGAAATATTGATTCAAGGCGTTGGCGGAGCCGCCGGTTAGATAAAGCCCTATCATGAAGAGGAAAAATTGCAGCGGCTTTTTCATCATACTTCCCTCGATTACCAGCGCCCCGGCGCCGGTAATGAGAACCAGGAGCATGATGGAAGGTTTGGTGAGCTGGAACAGATTCTTAATTATTGCCAGTAGACTGCGTCGGGAGACAGCGACAGCACCGTCGGCAATACTGCCGGCGGTCAATTCGATATGCCCGGATGAAGAAGTTTTCAAATAACTCATTTCAATATATCTGTCGTTTACTCTGCAAAATTACGCAGGGGCTTTGTCTTTATTTGCCGTTTTGGCGAAAAACAGCCTGCGACAACCGCTTGTTCCAATGAAAACGTCTAACAGAAAACAATATAGGATGATTTAGAAACTAATGGAAAGAAAATATGGGAATAAAAAGTAAGGGCGGAATTTAATCCGCCCTCAACTTATTTACTAAAGACTCTCGCAGTCGAAAACTCAAAGAAAACTTCGACCGACTCATTCGAAGGCGCCATCCAATGCGCGGAATGACTCATGCATCACAGTCAACTTGTCGGCAATCTGGTCATCTTTTCCTTCTTTGCAGACCAGGTCGAGCTCATCAACAGATTTTTTCAGTTCCGCCCTCGTCTCGATAATTATGGCTTCCCGCTCTTTGAACTGCTCCGGTATCGGGGCGTTCATTAGAGTGTCCATTTTAGCCTGCAGAAGCGGGAGGGAAGCCTTGATGGCGGCGAAGTCGGATTTGGGGAGCGCCTGATGCCAAAGGGGGTATAAAACCAGATGGAATTTATCGATTTCACGCATGCGCGGCGCCAGAACGCGCGCCATCTGCTCGAATGCCGTATGCATCTCTTCAACCGCCACCGCCAGATGGTCGTTGTTATCTCCCATAGCGACGGTGTCCAGATGCGCCACGGCCTTGGCCAACGCTAAACGCCGCGCCGTAAACTCATCTTTTACATGCATATAATATTCCGGTACCTCGCTCGCCAACAGGAGCTCCATGCTTTTCTTGAACTCCGGAACCTTCTCGCGAACCGCCTTATAATCGCCGTCAGGAAGCAGCGAATGCCAAACCGGCGCCATTACATCGTGAAATTCTCTTATGCCCACCACTCGGGGACGCTCCATACTGGTCACCTGAGCGCAACCGGCTTCTTCCCCTTTTGCCTGTTCTTCCGCCACTATGACGACCGGCAGGAGCATAAGAATTGCCCCGGCAATGACTGCTGTCAAAATCAGCTTACACTTCATCAAAACCTCCATATAAATTAATCAGGAAAAAATGGAATGCCTAAGAAATCAGTATCGGTATCGCCGTAAATACTGCCGTAAATTTGTTATTCATACGCACCGAGAGAAAATATCACCAATTCTCCCAAATGGCAAGCGATTTATCTTATCTGGAGAGACAAAAAAAGGCTGTCATCCCACAATCTTTCGGCATGACAGCCCATGAAAAGAATGGACTGCTTAAGTATGGACCTTATTTTTTCTTGGTATAGACCGCCGTGGCGTTGGTCACAAAAGTTTTACCGCCATCCATGGACATCTCCATTTTCCACTCGAAACGGGTCGGAGTCTCGTTGAAAGAGGAGATTCTGGTCAAAAATTCCATTCCCTGATAGCGGTCAATCCCGCTCACAGAGAGAACGCCGTCCTTCTTTTCCCCTTCATAAAATGAAATACAGGCGCCGATATTGTCGCTCCAGGTCATTTGCCACTTATTCGTTTCGCGATTGAAACATTGAAGTCCAAACCCCTTAAACATCATTCCCATCATTTCCCCCTCGTAAGTCATCTGCAATGCCGAACCGTCAAGTATGCTTTCATAACGGCAGGTGCTTTTGGTCGGGGTGAACTCCGTAGCCGTATCGGACATTTTCATTCTCATATCAACATCCCATTCACCTACAAGATAGGCTACTTCTTTCATTTGCGGCGGAGGACCGGGCATACCAAAAGGCGCGCTTCCCTCAGCCCGCTCTTGCGCCATGGCACCGCTCCCCAAGACGCCGAATGCGAG
>JBFMEF010000151.1 GCA_040753495.1 Candidatus Zixiibacteriota bacterium | reverse complement strand
AGGGCGGACGATATCGTCATTCAGATGAAAAATTTCAGCGAGGGGGACCTTAAGGTCGAAGGATTTGAATTAAAGGGGCAGACCAGAATTTCTATTTACGCAATTGGCGGCGAGCTAAAAAACGCCGACCAGATGTTTGCCTACGGATGGATAATTAATTCTTCCGACCGCGAGCCGGTCTGGATTATGGAAGAGCAGGAGACTCATCGCTACGAAGGCTCCCGTTATCTGCGGGAATGCGAGGACGAGGTGACCCTCCCGGCCGGAAAATATGAGTGTTATTATTATGTGGGCCGCCCCTATTCGCTGGAAGGGATGGAAATCATTATCGAGGATATGGGGGATGCTTTCAAATGGCTGGGTGACATTATTGACACCGATGAAGAATCGAAGCGGGAATATTACAGTGAAGACATTAAAGACCTGCAGATTATGATAAAGGCGCCCGATGGCACCTTCACCCGCTTTGACCCGGTCCTGACGCGAAAGAAAAGCGCCATTGTCGATTTTTCACAGCCGGGTGATGACTATTTCGCCAAGAGAGGTTTCACCCTCAAGAAAGAACTGCCCCTGAAAATCATCGCCATCGGCGAATACTCCAGCAGCGACCGGGTCTTTGTTGACCATGGCTGGATAATAGACGCCGACAGTCTCAAGAAAGTCTGGCAGATGGATAAATGGAATACTTCCTGGGCCGGCGGCGGACGGAAAAACCGCTCCTTTGTCGGCGAGGTCACGCTTCCTCCCGGGAATTATCTGGCTCAATATATCAGTGATGACAGTCATTCCTTTGAGCGCTGGAACGTTCAACCGCCGTATGACCCGATGCATTACGGGATGGTTATCGCTCCGGTCAAGGAGAGCGACCGTCAGTTTATCTCCGATTTCGAAATCAGTTACGCCGAACCGGTCGTAGTTGCCCTTTCGCGGGTGGGGGATGATGAGTTTGTCTCCAAGGGATTCACTCTCAAGAAACCGGCGGCTTTCCATGTCGTAGCGCTGGGAGAATTCGGCTACGATGATGAATTCGCCGATTACGGCTGGATTGAAGATATTGATAGCGGTGAAAAAATCTGGGAGATGACTGAAGAAAACTGCACGCACGCCGGCGGCGCCTCCAAGAATCGGCGCTTTGATGGTATCGTCAAGCTCCCCGCCGGAAACTATATGGTCTATTACTCGACTGATGACTCTCACGCTTACAACGACTGGAATGCCTCGCCGCCGATGGAAAAAGAATTATGGGGGATAACCCTCTATGGCTTCGGCAAGAACTTTGACAAGAATATTGTCGAATATTTCGACCAGATACCTTCCAACAGCAATGTTCTGGTCGATTTGACCGGGCTGGGGGATGATGAGAAGGCGCGCCGTGAATTTGAACTGAAGTCAGCCGCTAAGGTGAAAGTTGTGGCTCTTGGCGAAGGTAAGGGGGGGCATATGTACGATTATGGCTGGATTGAGAATGCCCAGACGGGAGAAACGGTTTGGGAGATGACCTACCGGATGACCCGCCATGCCGGTGGCGCCGACAAAAACCGCAAAGTCGATACCCAGATTTTTCTTGAAGCCGGTAGATATGAAGTCTATTTCGTCACTGATGATTCCCATTCCTTCCCTGATTTCAACGCCTCCCGCCCGGAAAATCCCCAACGCTGGGGAATAATGGTACTGAAAGATTAGGAATGCAAAAAATTATTATGGGCAATTATTCGCTCGATATTCATTTAAGAAAAATCTTCTGGCCTGGGATGAAGTTTTAATGTAAGGACAGCAGCACTCACTCTTCCGTTCCCCCGGCGGAATTCGAGACTCTTCGGATTCCGCCGTTTCATTTCCCGCCTGGGATATATTCTCATTACAACTGCGGCGTCGAGAGATTTCGTATTTCACTCGCACCATCCGTGTGCTGCCCTCTTCTCGCGCAGGCCGTGTGCCGTCCCCCTCTCGCGCTGCCCATGTGTCGCACCCCCTCTCGCGCTGCCCCTGTGTCGCACCCCTTCTCGCGCCGTCCGTGAGCCGCCCCCTCTCGCGCCGTCAGGTGTCTCACCTGACGGTATCTTCAAAATCTTGTTCCCTTACCGGCCCGGTCTCTGGAATCCACGTGCTCAAACCTGCCAGAATACAATAATGAATTACCAGCAGATCTGGAGATCTGCCAGGCACATGAGGAACCAGTAGATCTGGAAATTTGCCGGGCAGATGAGAAGGTCTGCCAGGCAGATGAATCATTTCATCAACTTGACTACCCGAGTGCCGGCAATCCTGTCCCCGAATCGCGCCCGCTCCGGTGACTTCAGAATCAAAATCACACCGACAACGTTCAGTGCCGGAAGACTGTCCACCGCCCGCAGAAGATTCCTGACAAGACTTTTCTTTAAGCCCGGCCGACCGCCCTTAACGTCGACCACCTTAATCCCCAGCAATCGTTTGCCGACGGTCATCCCGGCCAGACCTTCAAGCAGAATGAAGTACAAGATAATAACTGCCAGAAAGATTATGCATAAGGGGTCACTAATGAACCAACCGCTTGCCCAGCGATGGTCTTTAGCCCCCATCAGCCAGACTCCTTTGACAATTCTTGTGATAACAAAAAATGGAAGGCTCAGGAGAGTGAAATCGATAAGCAGGGCTGTGAACCGTGTCCACAGGCCCGCAAAATGGAGACTATTATATCCGGAACCAACAGGCATATTGCAAAGGAACAGTTAACCGCAGGGAATATATATATTTCCGGAAAATAAGGCAATGCTATCGCACGGCTTGCAGATTTTCGGCCGGGGAGAGGATAGGAAAATTGATAGTAATCGTGGTTCCTTCGCCGGGAGTCGAGTCAATCGTCAATTTCCCTTTGTGATTCTCAATAATTCTCTTGCAGACCAGAAGCCCGAACCCATGCCCGCTTTTCTTGGTGGTGAATCGTGATTTGAAAGCATTGGCCAGCTGCTCCGGTGTCATCCCGACCCCATTATCGGTCACCGACAGGGCAAAATTTTCGTTTTCCTGGTCGAAGGTAATCAGCACGGCAACTTTCCGCCCCTTGCTCGAATCGTTCTCAAGGGTGGCGTCGGCGGCGTTGTTGAGCATGTTGTAAAGCAGCTGTTGCAGTTGTCCAATATCTGCCATGGTGAATATCGAACTCTGCGGCCGGTCGAACGAAACCTCAACATTCTGGAAATGACGATGCGCTTTCAGCGATTCCAGGACATCCTCCACCAGTTCGACAATATTGCAGGATTCGAATTTAGACGCCAGCGTCGTAAAATCCATCAGCCCTTGCGTGAACTTCTTGATATTGTCGAGATTACTGATTACGGCTTTGATATACTTATCCAGTTCCGAATAGTTTTTCTGATTAACCTGATGCTCCAGCAGAGAGATATTCCCGGAGACAACCCCGAGGAAATTATTCAATTCATGTCCAATTTCAGCCGACATCTGCCCCTTAACCGCCATCTTCTCCAATTGAATGGTCTGGTCCTGCAGGTCCTTCAGTCGACTGTAAGCATTGCGGGTTTCTTCCAGCAGAAGAATATTTTCGAAGGAGATAGCTATCTGGCTGGCGGTAATAGAGAGGAGCTGGCGGTCGCTGTCACTCGGCATTTCGTTGTCGGCGCCGTAACCGAGAATAAGAAATCCGTATAGATTGGCGCCGCGCTTCAGGGCGATATTGAGCAGGCAGTCATTCGGCTCATACCATGGCGGAATCAGGAACGAATTTATCCGGCGGTCGCCGCAGGCAGCAAAGAGAGGATGTTCTTCGAGAGTTTTTATCACTATGGGACCGTTCCATGTCTCACTGTTGACCGCCAGAAGGTCTTTTTCAAAGTGCTGAAGCGATTCCTCAAAGCGGTTCTCGGCCGAATCGGTTGTGAAAATCAAGCCTATCTGGTTATCTTCACCGGCTCTGTAAGCCACCGCTCCCCGCGCCGTCTTCCCCTGCATAAGGGCAAACCCGAGTGAAAGCCGCAAAAGCGATTTCTTGTCACCCACGGTGTACATCAATTGATTCAAGTCACTGAGACGTCCCAGTTGCCCGGCTAAAGTTTTCTCGGCATCTTTCTGCCTCTTGCGAATCGCCCCTTTGACCGCCTGACGAATCTCATTCAATTCGAACGGCTTCATGATATAATCATAAGCCCCTTCTTTGATGGCATCCTTGGCGGAATTCAGATTGGCGTAGCCGGTCATGAAAATAACCCCGATGGCCGGCACTTTTTCGCGGGCTCTTTTCGCCAGCTCCAGGCCGTCGCATTCCGGCATACGAATATCAGTCAGAATGAAATCGAAATGCTCCCGCTCCAGTTTGCGAAGGGCTTCCAGTCCTCCCGACGCCAGCTCAATTTCGTAGCCGGCATCTTCAAGGGCATCCTTCACCAGCGAGAGAACGATTTCTTCATCGTCCACCACCAGAATGCGGGGCGAGCGCCCGTCTATTTTTATCGAATCTGACACGTCAACGAATAGCTTTAACTTTTAAAGCATTGGCAATGATTGACTTCAATTCTTCCAGGTCAAACGGCTTGGTTAAACAGCAATAAGCTCCCGCCCGCGCCGCCTGCTCCGCCTGGCGGTCCGGGAAGGAATCGGTCATCACAATGCGCGACTCCGGCTTCAGTTTCTTAATGGCAATGACCGTCTGCAAGCCGTTTAATATCGGCATATGGACATCACAGAAAATTATGGCGTAATCCCTCTTTTTCGCCAGTTCGAAGCCGTCACGCCCGTTCTCGGCGACATCGACCTCGAAGCCCATATCGCGCAGAACCTCTTCAAGAAAAGAGCGAATAACCGGGGCATCGTCAATTACCAGCATTCTTTCAGGCATGGGCGCCCCCTCCGGCGCTGCGGTGGTCGCTGCGGAGCGATTTATCCACTTCAGCGCGCAGCTGCTTAATTGTAAACGGCTTCGAAAGGAAAGCGCAGACGCCGTAGCCGAGAGCAATACCGACCGAGGAAAGGCTGGAATATCCCGAAATTATAATTATCGGAGTATCCGGATAGGTTTCCCGCGCGAATTTGACTACTTCCTCGCCGGAGACACGGGGCATCTTCATATCGGTGATAATCAGGTCATATGCCCGTTCTCTAATCTTGGCAATCGCTTCATCGCCATCGGAGGCTTTTTCGACCGCGAAATCCTCCAGCACGTCAAAAAGAAAATCGCGCATGACCGCTTCGTCATCAACGATGAGGATGCTCTTTTTATTGACTTCGTCCATAAAATTGTCGGTTCCCGAGAGCGTTTCCAAAGTCTTTACTTATCAAGTACTTTATCGACCGGAGCCCCGCGTTTCTCCAGCGGAATAATTATGGTAAAGGTGGTCCCCTCGCCCACCCGCGATTTTACTTTGATTTCGCCGCCATGCTCTTTGACAATGCCATAGCTGACCGAAAGGCCTAATCCGGTCCCCTTGCCGATTTCTTTGGTGGTGAAGAACGGTTCAAAAATCTTCTTGAGGTTCTCTTCGCTGATGCCGTGGCCATGGTCGGTTACGGCTATCTCAACGGCTCCCGAGAACTCTCCCAGAGGCGGCAGAAAACGGGTCGAGAGAAGAATTTCCGAGCCCGGTTTGGAGGCATGCATGGCATTGATAATAATATTGGTAAATACCTGCTGCAGCTGACCGGGATTCCCCTGCGCTTTCGGCAGGTTGCGGTCATAATACTTGCGCAAGGTTATCTGGTTCATCATCAATTGATGGTCAATAAAGGTAAGCGTCTCCTCCAATACCTGGTTGATATCGGTCTCCAGGAACTCCACCGTCTGAGAGGTCCGAGAGAATTTCAGAAGATTCTGCACAATCGCTTTGCAGCGGCGCGACTGGGTCTCAATATCTTTAAGGTAGCGACTAAACGACTCCTGGTCTTTGGGGGTGAATTCGCTCAACTTCTTTGTCTGAATTTTCTCCAGGGCGAACTGCGAGTATCCCAGTATGCCGCCGAGAGGATTATTCAGTTCGTGGGCGACACCGGCCGCCAGTTGACCGATTGCGGCCATTTTTTCCGTCTGTATCAGTTGCGCCTGCGCTTCCTCCAGTTCCGTCGTTCGCTCAATAATCTTCTCCTCCAGAGTGCGGTTGTACTCCTCAATCTCTTCCTGCGATTTTTTAAGCGAAGCAATCATCCGGTTGAATGATTCCGCCAGAAGCCCTATCTCATCCTGCCAGTGAACCTCCACGGTCTTGCTTAAGTCGCCTTTGGAAATTTTGTCGGTAACCTCCACCAGCGATTCAATGGGGCGGGTGATAATCCTCACAAAGGCTGTCATTATGATTATTGCCGAGAAAACCACCATCAGGGTAAGCAGAATAGCCGCCGTCTGAGACTTGGTGACTTCCTTCTGGAGGTTATCCAATGTAATCCCCATAAGGACCTCGCCTATCACTTCCGTGTCAGCCTGCTCGGAGGCGCCGCTGGGGCTGGAAACCGCTCCCAGATTCTCTTTGGAGACAGTCGCCCGGCGAGTGGTGACAGGGTAAGTCAAGAGTACGAACTCAACCCCCTTGCTGGACTGGTAATGCTTCATACTGACGCAGCCAGAATGAAGCGTCGAATCGGGACTGCGGTGTTCGAGGGTCAAGCGCGCATCCTGCAGCGGATTCTCTCCCGATTCAGCCAGGATTCGGCCATCGACCGCGGTGATGGCGACATAAATAATGTCATCGGCGCGGGTGACGCCCTTAATCAGATTTTCCAGTTCCTCAGGCGATTCCAGGATGACTCCGTACTCGGCGTTGTACGCCAGATTGGCAACCAGGGTTTGACCGCGCCGACCCAATTCAAGATGATAGATCTCATTCTGGCGCTTGATCAGATAGCCGCTGATGATGAACATGCTGACAACAATCACCAGGAAGACCACCGCCACGAATTTTTCGCGGAGGCTGAAACGGCGCAGACGGGTCAGGAGGCTCATCGGTAAACCTCCTTGGCAACGGCCGCCAGGTCATCCGGAATGGTGACACTGATATGCTTGGCGGTTTTTTCGTTATAATGAAACCAGATAATCCCCGGGACGGCGACTGGAATCGATGCCGGCGGTCGGCCGGTAAGAACCTCGACCGCAATCTTGCCCGCCTGCCGTCCGATATCTTTGTAATCATAATCGAGCGCAAAGAGGGCCCCCGACTCCACCATATTGCGGGAGAAGCCCATAAACGGTTTGCTGTTGCGAAGAGTATTCAACAGGATGAAGCGAGTTGAACTGGGGCTGAAAATCTTTTCGTCCGCCACCGACCAGATGCCGTCGGTTTCACGACAGAGTTTGTCCAGCGCCGCAGGAATCTCTTTCTCCGAGACAATTTTCAGCGCCACCAGCTCGATGCCGTCGGCCTGCGCCAGCGCTTTCGCCGGCGGAATGAGATTGGCGGTGGACTCCGTGTAGAGGACGCCTATCTTCTTGAGTTCCTTGATTACCCTCTTGAAATATTTGAATTGAATGTCCGGCGGGATATCCAGCGAGGCTCCCGTTATATTCCCACCGGGATTTTGCAGGGAGCGGACAAAGCCAGACGTCTCTGGATTCAAAACGGCGGAGAAAATTATCGGTTTATCGTTGACCGTCTGTGAGACAACTTGGGTGGCGCGGGAACCTATGGTCAAAATCAATTTGGGGTTGAGAGCAGAAATGGCGGCCAGGGCGTTATCTTCATTTGCTTTGCCGTTCCCCAGATAGAATTCGTAAAAGGATGCCTCGGGATATTGCGCATTAATTGCCCCCCGCATCCCCCTAATTGTCCGCAGCGTCGATTCCACACTGTCGGCGTAAACAACGGCAAGCTTTATTTCCTGCGCCGACGCCACAGAGGCCGACAGGAGGAACGCCAGAATGGTCCAACCGAGAAGCCGCTTCATTTTCAAGTAGTACATTCCTCTCCTATGCCGAAAAGCGATGCACAGGCGCGTTCTGTCTAAATCTCTTTAACCTTTTCAGGATCTCCGAGACCCGTCACAAATATGCTCGGATATCAATCCAATTATCGGGAGGGGAGCCGAAAACTTGACTTCCTGCTCGATATATATAAATGTGGGTCGCCCCCTTTTCATTTTGAAACAGTCAATTCCGCCAAAATCAGATGATGATTGAGTAAAGATTTTGTCGGGGGAGACGATAATTTTTATGAAACCTTATTTTCTCTTAAGTGAGAGAATCAAATTCTAAATAGATGTCGCCGCTGAAAATTTATGGCTGAATAAATGCGAGAACAATGAGACGGAGGGTCCGGCTTTGAATATAAGTAAAGTTTCCTTTCATATAACGGTCGCATTAATTCTGTTAATAGCGCTTCCCTTGGCGCTATGGGCCGGGACTACCGGCAAGATTGCCGGCGTAGTCGAAAATAAAGTAACCGGAGAGCCGATTCCGGGCGCCACAATTCGCGTTCTGGGAACCGAAATCGCAACTCAGACTGACAGCGACGGCGAATATTTCATAATCAATCTTCCCGCCGGAACCTACGAATTGGCGGTCTCCATTATAGGGTTTCAGGGGATTCAAAAGGAAAATGTCCGCGTCCTGATTGACCTGACCACCCCGGTTGACTTCGAAGTGGAGCAGGTGGAAATCCCGCTGGCGCGCCAGGTCAAAGTTTATGCCGAGCGGGCCCCGATTCAGAAAGACCTTACTTCCACTCGTTCCACGTTGACGTCGGACCGAATGAGTTTTATCCCCAATTCCATTACGGTGCAAAACATATTGGCTAATATGGCCGGCACCGTGGTTGACCGGAATAACAACCTGCATGTGCGCGGCGGACGAGCCGGACAGATTTCATACTATTATGACGGTTTCTCGGTGCAGGATCCCTTTGTGGGACGCTCCGGAATCCGCATCATGCCGGACGCTCTGGAAGAAATTAACCTGACCTCCGGCGGATTCCCCGCGGAATACGGCGAGGCTCTTTCCGGTGTAGTCAACGCCGTGACCAAAGAAGGCGCCCAAGACTTTACCGGCAAGGTGCGTTTCTATGACGGCTACTCGACTCCTTTCAATATCGAAAAGGCGTCCTTTGATAATTTCCAGCGCACCAAGAACTCGGCGGCAGGATATGACCTTTCCGGTCCTATACCGTTCCTGGAAAAAGAGCGCGCCACGTTCTTTATAGCCGGCGAGTATATTCATGACGGCGGCTACTTGCCTCATAATAAAACCAAAGAGGTGGTACAGTCCGGGAAGTTTAATATCCAGCCTTCGCCCGATTTGAAACTCACCGCCACTGGCAGTTATCATCGGAAATGGGAAGAGCTCTATACCCATCGGGATGTCAATGACCGCTCCTATGATTTCAATCTCGATGGGCTCGGTATTGCCCGCTCCGAGGCTTATCTCTGGGGTCTCAAAGGAAATTATAACCTCAGCCAACGCAATATACTGGCGTTCTCCTACAGCCATTTCCATACCGAAAGCAAGCAGGCGCCCCAGCATCTGTTCGATACTTACTGGAACCAGTGGCCCGGTTATTCCGAAGACTCCAACGGCGTTTATAACGGCACCATTCATGAAGACAACTACCAGCTTTCGCAGGATTATTTCTGGACCGGTTTTACTTCCGGCGATGATTTCAATCCGACCTATCGGATGCGCTCGACCACCTATGATGCCATCTCGGCTAATCTGACCAGCCAGTTCAACAAGTACAACCAGATACGGTTCGGCGGCGAATACCGCGTCTATAATATCTTCTGGGATTTCAAGCAATTTTTCAATATTGAGCCGTACGGCGAGAAATATGATGAGTCTCCCAAATACTCCATGCTGTACCTGCAGGACAAGCTGGAACTGAAAGACCTCATTATTAATGCCGGATTGCGCTGGGATTATCTCAATTCCGAGGTCGATTATTGGCCCAATGTCCTTGACACGGCCAATAACCCGCGGGTCCGTTCCAAATCACAGTCACAACTGTCGCCGCGGCTGGGCGTATCGCACCCGATTTCCGACAATTCGATTATCCGCTTCAACTACGGCTACTTCTTTCAGGCGCCCAATTACACTACCATGTACACCAACTTGCAGGCTAATCTGAACAGCGGCTACCCGCTGGTCGGGAATCCGGCGCTGAAAGCGGAAAAGACGGTCGCTTACGAACTTGGTCTGAGTCATATGTTAAGCCCCGATATTCGCGTTGACGTTACCACCTATTATAAGGATATCAAAGACCTGATTTCGACCGAAGAGATTGGCCTTTACGGCACCACCCCGGTGACGCAATTCATAAATGAAGATTTCGGGTCGGTCAAAGGTGTTGATATCACGCTGGAAAAAATCTCCCGCGGGAATCTCTCCGGCTCGCTGGTTTACAGTTATATGATTGCCAAAGGGAATCTCTCCTCCGCCTATGACGGATATTATGACTATGTGACCGACCCGGAAAATCCGGTCAAGCCGGTAAAAGAGTTCCCGCTGGCTTTCGACCAGCGCCATACCATGACCCTCTCGGTCGATTACCGCGTGCCGCGCGACTGGCAGGGAAGACTTTTTGGCATGACTCTGCCCGGCGCCTGGGGTATCAATATGGTCGGACATTATGGTTCCGGATTGCCGTACACCGTAACCGACCAGAGCGGACGCCAGGAAAAGGACCGTCTCAACGAAGGAAGACTTCCGGCCAACTACTCTGTCGATATGAGATTCAACAAGGATGTCTATCTGGGGCAGAAAAATCTATTTTTCTCTTTCTTCGTCGAAGTGGAGAATCTGTTCAATCGACGCAACATAATCAATGTTTACACCAATACCGGCCGTCCTGATGATGACGGTCGCATATATGACCTGACGTCCGACCCGGACGGCTCGGGTCCATATACGGCTGAAGATGTCAATAGATATTACCGCCTGATGGCAAAAGACCCTCAGAATTATTCGGCTCCGCGCATAGTCCGAATGGGCCTGGAGTTCAATTTCTAACGAGGTGACAATATGTATAGATTGAGAGCGATAAGATTCACGATAAATCTGATACTGCCGGCGGCGCTTTTGTCCGGAAACTTCCTTACGGCGCGCCCTTTGAAGGTTGCCGCCCCCTCGCCGCAGGTTATCAAACAGATTATTCACGATAAAGGGAATATTGTCACCACGGTCGACAACTGGGGTCTGATTGGGGGATACTCCTATTATGATTACCCCTCCGGCGAATGGCCTAAGAATTCCGGACACGATTATATCGGCGAGATGAAATTCTGGATGGGCGCGGTAACCCCGACCGGCGACACTATTGTCGCCGATACCGATGAAGACTTTAAGCCGATTCCGTCGCTGGTCTCCGGGACCGAATCCTACAATATTCGCCTCTCCACCGACACTACCACTTTTGATTTCGACCCGTCTGATACTACAGGGCTCGGATTGGGGAATCCGGCATTCGGCTGGAGGGTCTGGGATCCGGACAGCTCCGCCTGGGTCTATAACCGGCTATTCTCGACTCAGGATTCCAATTTCTATCCCGGCGGACCCACTTCCCTGCAGCAGTCCTTCTACCGTTTTGAAGATGGCAACGTGGTTACCCGGCTGGGACTGGAGTTATCACAGACAATCTACCAGTGGAACTACTGCTATAATGAAGATATTCTTTTCGTCGTCCTGGAAATCACCAATGTCTCCGGCGTCGACTACCCCGCCTTTGCCTTCGGGATTTACGCCGATTTTGACGTGGGCGGTCCTGACGGCACCGGTGAGAATGGACGTCTGGGCGACCTGGTTGCCTCCGACAGCGCCGAAAATCTCGCCTGGACTTATGATGAAGACAGTTATGACCCCGGCTGGGGACCCCTGGTGCGCACCGGCATTATGGGAACGAAATATTTGGAAACGCCGGATGACGTCGGTATGACTGCTTTTCGCAATCTCCAGTGGGAGAATGTGCCGGACAACGACCCCGGAAAATATCAGGTCCTCTATTCCAATCAATACGATTCATCTCTTCCACCGACCGACCAGCTTTACCTGCAGTGCACTCGCGGTATTAATCTTACCGCCGGCAAGACTGTCCGGGTAGTCTTTGCCGTCGTCGCCGGAAAAGATACCGAAGAGTTTTATGCCAATGCCGCCACCGCTCAAACCCTCTACGACAATTATTTCGTCGGTCCGCAACCGCCCTATACGCCGACTCTTAAAGCCCGCGCCGGCGACAAGAAAGTCTATCTGAGCTGGAATGACACGGCGGAAGTTGATATCGACCCGCTGACCGGTCAGCCCGATTTCCGGGGATATAAACTATACAAGTCAACCAACCGCGGTTATACGTGGGGATTTGAAGCCGACATTTCCAACGCCTGCCTGCAGAAAGACTATCAACCGCTTGCCGCCTACCAGATTGAAAATTTCGGCGACCCGATTGCTCACACCTATATTGACAGCAATCTGATAAACGGCATGGAATACTGGTACTGCCTGGTTGCTTATGATGCCGGCGATTCCTCCGTCCCAATCGACCCCCTGCAGAATGGCTTCGGCACGCCGGGAAGCGATGTCAACGCCGTGAGAGTCATTCCTCGCAACGACCCGGCCGGATTTTACACCGCTTTTTCCACCATAGAACATCGTTATGCCGGCAGCGAATCCCCCTCCGAGGGAACCATCTATCCACTCGTATTCGATGAATCTCTGGTGCTCGGCGAGGAATACTCGGTGGTCTTTTCGGAAGACGATGAGACAACCTACTGGCATCTGATAAATAACACGACCGGCGATACCGCTCTTAAGAATCAGACTGTCCAGGACGGTGATGTTAAGCTGTATGAGATAGCCGACGGTATCCAGGTGGTTGTTCGCAACGGGGAGCGTGTTCCTCGCGCCTGGAGTCAGACCGGCTTTGCCATGGCTGGCGATACCAACCTGCATCTTGGATTCAGTTATGGCCCGATGGGCGACCTCTTCGGTTATCCCCGCGGCTCCGACAAGCATTTCCGCTCCACCTATGAAATACGCTTCACCGCCGGAGGCTCTGTCGGTTACTGGTTCTGGGATGATGTCACCCCGGTGAATCTGCCGTTTGAAGTCTGGAATGTAACTTACGGATACCAGGTGCTTGCCGAGATTTACGACCAGGGATTTGACCAGGTCTGGAACCCGGAGCAGCGGGATTATATCTCTATTGTAGATATCCCCTATGATGGCAGCCCTCATCCCGAAGCTTTCCCCGCCTATCACTCCTGGTTCTTCCGGTTCGCCATCACCGATACCGGATACGCCACCGGCGACATCTTCACCATAACAGGAGCCTCGGTCAATGGTCCTGACGACAGCTTTGTCTTTAAGACCGACGGGGTCAATGAAGTCAATGCTCGGGCTGAACTGGGACGGATAAAAGTGGTCCCTGACCCGTACATCGTGCACGCCATGTGGGAAAACAGCCAGCACGAGAAAAAGATACAGTTTATCCACCTGCCGGAAAAATGCACTATACGGATATATACCCTGGGTGGCGATTTAGTTCGCACTCTTGAACATAATGACGGCACCGGCACCGCCGACTGGAATCTTCTGTCGCGCGACGGTCTCGATATTTCGCCGGGGATATACATATACAGCGTTGAATCAGAGTACGGCAGCCGATTGGGCCGGTTTGCGGTCATTAAATAGGGAGATGAAGCCATGAAGAAAATAATCTTGATAATATTGGCCGCATCGGTGCTGACCGGAAATATCCTTGCCGACGATTTCACCAAAGCCGGGACGGCCGGAGCGCAGTTCCTTAAAATTGGCGTCGGCGCCCGGTATCACGGTATGGGGGAGGCCTCGGTGGCAGCCGCCAATGATGTCTACTCCATGTACTGGAATCCGGCCGGGTTGACCCATATCTTCGACAATGAGCTGGCTTTTACCTATGTCAATTATCTCACGGATATCAGTCTCAACTATATCGCCTATGCCCGCCGTTACGAAAATCTCGGAGTCTTCGGCGCCTCGGTCACTTCACTTTCCATGGATGACCAGATAATTACCACGGTGGAAGAACCCGAAGGCACCGGCTATTCCTACGGCGCATCTTCCTTCGCCTTGCAGTTGAGCTTTGCCCGCGAGCTGACCGCCCGCTTCTCTTTCGGCGCCAGCTTCAAATATGTCCAGGAGAAAATCTATCGGGAAAGCGCTCACGGCTATGCCTTCGATTTCGGAACTCTCCTGTACACCGGTTACCGTTCCCTTCGCATCGGTATGAATATCAGTAATATGGGTCCGGAAATGAAATTCGACGGTCCCGACCTGGATGTCTATTATGACCCGGACCAATCTAATCCGAACCAGGATCCGGTGAACAGCCGTCTTAAAGTCGACCCTTATGACCTTCCTCTCGCTTTCCGGGTCGGTATGGCATACGACTGGGACTTTGGCGAAAATTCCAAGCTGGTACTGGCGGCCGAAGCGAAACATCCCAATGATAACACCCAGCAGGGGTCAATCGGAGCCGAATATAACGCCTTCGGGAGATATTTCCTGCGCGCCGGATACAAAATCAACTATGAAGAAGAAGGGCTTGGTCTGGGGGGAGGATTCCGCGCCAATATCACCAGCGGCACCGAGCTTTCCCTTGATTATGCCTGGGTTGACTTTGGCAGGCTGGAATCAGTTCATCGGTTTTCTGCCGCCATTGTCTTCTAAAATCTGGATTTTACCATAAGGGCTCGCCGGCAGCGACGAGCCCTTTTTTGTTGCATAATTTCGATATTTGCGCCGATAAATTTGTATATTAGATTATATATTCAAAATCAGGGAGTCTTTGTCGATGACCAAATCATTGCCTGCATTTGCGCCCGTTCTGCTGTCGATAATTCTGCTGCTTGCGTCTTCAACCGGAGCGCAGCAAAACTCTGAAGACCTTCTCGCACACGAACTGATGAATAACTATCTTGACCTGATTCGCTCCGGCAATCTTGAATCGGCTCTGGGACTGTGGGAACCGAAAGCGCTGGAACAGGCGCAGCGGCTCAATATCCGGTTTGAAAATATCCCGATTAAGCCGGATTGCAATTCTCCTGTGATGTACGACTATGACCGAGTCAAGGAGTTCTTCTACAATGCCATCCAGTCCCTGGCCGTAATTGATAGCCTGGCCGGTATCCGCCGCCTTCGATTCAGTCTCCTTCTCGGCGCCGAGAAAATTGAATATCATTATTATGCCCGCAGAATTGGGCAAAACTACTGGCTGATCTTCCCCCATGACTATTATGCCGAAAACTGGCCGGTAAAAGAATCGAAATATTTCCGCATTCATATCAATCCCCAACAGTTGAAATATTACAATGAAAGAGCGGCCGCCAGGCTCGATGATTTTGTGGAGAAAACTGCTGCCCGGCTCGGACTTCCCTCAGAATCCCTCAGATATCTTGCCACCGCAAAAATGGAGTACTACCTCTGCCAGAGCGAACAGGAGGTCGCCGTGCTATCCAACGGCCCGGCGGCAAAAGGAGTCTATCACCTTCCCTCCGATGCCATAATCTCTATGGTATTCCCCCATTATCATGAGGTGGCTCATCTGCTGGTCAATTATAAGTTGCAGGAAATTCCGCTCTATACCGCCTCTTTCCTCCAGGAAGGGCTGGCGGTTTATCTGGGCGGACGGTGGCAGCGGTCGGCGGAAGTTATGATTGATTTCGGCAAATATATTCTCGACCAGGGGATTGTTGAGCTCGATTCGGTACTTCTGGAGAATGATTCATTGAGTGAAGTCTCCTCGGATATCGCCTATCCGGTGGCGGCGACTTTGAATGATTATCTTTTGAGCGCCTACTCCCCCGATAAATTCTGGCAGTTGTATCATTCATTGTCGGGCGACCGAAAATTTATCCGGGCTCTCACCGTGGACAAGGTCAAGGAGACCATTCAGGCGGTACTGGGGCAGGATTGGGCGCAATTTGACGCCGCCTTCAAGAAGTTTCTGGCGGAGCGAAAATCGCGCGGCGGGATGATTTCCCCGGGGGCGATAACGGGCGGCAAGACTATTTTCAACGGCGATAGCGTTATGGTTGCTATTGCGGGCAAGTCGCTTCAGGTGGAGGCGGTCGCCGACAGCGCCGGAAAAGTCGATTTCAGTCTTCTCTTCGGGTTCGATTCCACCATGGCGGGAAAAGTCTCGAGTATCTTTGAAGAGCATTTTCCGCTGGGGAAAAGTTTTGAGGGGTACCGCTTTGGTGTTAGAATGGATAAAAACGAAGCCGGACTATACGACTATTTCGGCAATCAGCTACTGGCGAAATATGTCTATGACTTTGACCCCAGTCCCGAGTATTTCGACCGCACCGCCAACAGGTTCGCGGTTCACTTTGACCTGAAATTGCTCGATGGATTTCTGCCTGACGGGACAGACTTCAAAGTCATGCGGTAGCGGGACAGCCTATTCCGACGGCGTTGTTTCCCGCATCTTGAGGACGATACTGTTCATCCGGCGGCGGATATCGGGAATCTCCGGAAGATTCTCATTTAATTTGATAAACCGGCCGTAACTTTCCAGCGCCTGTTGCAGTCGCCCCTGTTTCTCTTCGACCATTCCCTTGAACATGTACGGATATGGCTCATCGGGGTTTATTCTTATTCCCTCGTTGGCATAAAACTCTGCGCGCTCCAGTTCTCCAAGGCGGAAATGATGCGCCGCCAGCCCGGAGAGAATCATAACATTGTCAGGAGCAAAGGAGTACGCCTTCTGCAGGATTTCGAACGCCTTCTGCCGCAGATTCATCTCGTTGTACAACTGCGCCAAAAAATAGTAGTAATCGGCGTTGTACGGCTCCAGTTCGATGGAGAGCTTTAATCCTCTTTCCGCTTCCGGGTACCGTTTGAAATATTTCAACAGATTGCCCAACTGCATCCGATAATGGGCGGAGTAAGGATTTCCCTCGACCAGACGAACGGCATAAGCATAGGCGTCATTAACCCGTTCATTGACAAAGAGGTCCTCCACCAGTTTCGACTCCAGGGCGGTCTTCGATTTCCCCGGTATCATCTGCTCCCGCCGGTCCGCTTCGGAAAAATTGCCGACGGTATAATAGTAATCCCGCATCGCCAGCAGCGCTTTCTCATAATGGGCTTCATTGTATGCCAGGAAACGGTCCAAATGCCGCACGGTCACGGAAGGAGTCAGGTGAACCACTAAAGTCGGCAGCACCAGAAGAAAAGCAAAAGCGAGGAACGGCAATTGCCTCAATTTCGCCACTGGAGGGGATTCATTTACCGTCAGAGAGTAGGCGCCGAAAAAAATCGCTCCTGTCAACAGGAATACGAATAGAGGGATATCCCGCGCCATCCCATTAAGGGGAACCAGCAGGAATATCAGCGCTACCTGGGAGACGCGCAGAAGCGCCAGGAAAGTATCGGTGGGAAGTCGCTCTTTCTTGATGAGCCGCAATGCCGAAAAAAAGAGGAACAGGATAAAGAGCGGGGCAAATAGAGCCGCCAGATTTAAGATATCGACCAGATGATTCAGGCTGAAAATGCTGTAATCGATAAAGGGGGGGCTGTCGGTCCATGGAAGAAAATGGCGCCCGACAGCAATATCCTCCGCTGCCAGAATATAGACCGTCGTCACTGCGCCCCCCAGGACAGCAAGGCTTATCAGAAGGGCTGCTATCGATTCTTTTTTTGAACGGTTGACCAAATGACCGGCTGCCGCGAAAATTGCCGACGGCAGCATTGCGGCAAAAAGCAGATGAAAGCAAAGCCCGATAGCGACTATCAAAAAGAGAAACATAAGATTTCTCGCGCTTGGGTGCTCATAATACCTGAAGGCTTGCAGAATAAACCAGGCGGCAAGCGGCACCAGGGGAGAATAGACCTCCACCAATCCAAAACCATAGAGAGTCAAGCCGGAGAAAACGGTCAGGCAGAAGAAAAAACTCCTGGCGTTGTAATCGGAAGATACCTTTGCGGCAACCAATCGCACTGTTATAAGAAATGCGATCCCGGAAAGAAAGGAAACTATCTGAAATCCCCAGGCGGCGGCAAGCTCCGGCTTAATACCCAGCCCTTTCAACGGCAGGTAAAAGAGATAGGGGAGAACTGTTCCGCCATATTCGTACCAGCGGAATATTGGAATCGCCTTCTGGCTCAAATTGGAAATCTTGATATAGGCGTCACCGTAGAGATGCGCCTCGAAGCGAAAAACAATGAAAAGGAGGGTCAAAATCCCCAGGAGCCCCCAGCGGATTTTTGCGTTCTTCTCTCCCCAGAGTAACCGGTTGAGATATTCCATCAAGCCCAGTCCGCTCCAGCCTGAGACCGTTCCTGCCAGCGACAATAGTAACAGCGCGAACCAGATGATTTGAATATAGGTTGGGAACAACCCGACCTGGTCAATGCCCCAATTGGCTTTCAGCAGTTTTCCCCCGCCGGCAATCACGAGGATGGTCAAAAAGAGCAGCGACGGGATAATAATCGCCAGCGTTTTGTCGCTGCGCTGATGCCGTTCATTCATGAGCAATTGAGAATTTAGATTTCCTGGCGTCCTTCCAGCGCCCGCGAAATCGTCATGCCATCGGCATATTCCAGATCGCCGCCGACCGGAAGCCCCCGCGCGATTCGGGTGATTTTTATGCCCAGTGGTTTGAGAAGTTTCGCCAGATGAAGCGCCGTCGCCTCCCCCTCTACGTTGGGATTGGTCGCGACTATCACTTCTTTTACCTCGTCATTTATGCGGACAAGAAGTTCCTCTATTTTTAATTCATCCGGTCCTATTCCATCCAGCGGAGAAATTCTCCCTCCCAAAACATGGTACAGCCCTTTAAAGCCTTCCGCCTTATCCAGCGCCAGGAGGTCTGATGCCTCCTCTACCACGCAGATGATATCGCGCCGCCGACCGGGGTCGCTGCAGATATAACAGGGGTCCACTTCCGATATGTTGTTGCAGATGGAGCAGAAGCCGACCTTTTCTTTTACATCGCGAATCGCCTCAGCCAGCTCCAGCGCTTCCTCTTTAGATACCTTCAAAAGATGAAAGGCCAGCCGACCGGCCGATTTTCGCCCGATACCGGGAAGACGCGCCAGGTTGCTGATTAATTTTTCTATCGACTCCGACGACTTGAACATGGTCATCAAAAAGGAAGATTTAATCCCGGAATATTCAACCCGCCGGTCAGTTCTTCCATCTGCGACGCCTGCAGTTCCGCCGCTTTCTGACGCGCCTGGTTGACCGCCGCCACGATTAAATCCTGAAGCATCTCTACATCTTCCGGATTCACCACTTCCGGGTCGATTTTGATTTCGAGGATATCCTGCTTGCCGTTGGCGACAACTTTGACCATCCCGCCGCCGGAGGTCCCCTCCACCCGGGTTTGCTCCAGTTTCGCCTGCATCTCTTCCATCTTAGCCTGCATCTTCTGGAACTGTTTCATCATATCGCCAAGTCCGCCTTTAGCCATTTCGTATCTCCTAACCTGTTTTAGAGATTCCTGATTTCTGTTATCGCCGGTGCTTGTATACTTATACTGTCAAAACCCAGGAGGGATTTTGACTTACTCCTATCGCTTGAGGCTCATTCCTCCGCCTTCTTCTTCCCGATAATCTCGCCGTCGATACGCTCCACCAGGTTCCGAAGTTTCTCATCCTCGGCAAGAAGTTTCTCGGTATCAATCTTTTCCGGCTCGGGGGCGCTGCGGGTAATCGTAACCGGCGCCTTTTTTGCCATATCAACGTCAAATTTTATTTTCAAGTTGGTCTTGAAAAAATCCCGCAGGGAGGAGGTAATGGTCTGGACATACTGCGGTTTTTCCACCACCTGCTTGCTCGTTCCACCGGCGTTATGGAAAACGGCCGTGATAACATTATCTTTCACTTCTTTTATTTCCGCCATCGCCAGAAGCGCCGAGAGCATGGGGCTCTCCTTTTTAAGATGCTCAATGAACCGTGTCCAGTTGGTCTGCACCATGGGAAGATTTAGCGCCTTAACCGGCGCGCCGCCCGGAATCTCTTCGGTCGCTCCACCGCGGTCGGCAAACAGGTCGCTTTTGTCGCCCGATGATGAGGGCGTTGTCTCCATCAATCCCGGCTTCCTGGGCAGACCAAAGAGGTCGGTTTCGGAGTCCCCGGAGAAACCTTCGGACGGTTCCGACAGATGGGCTATGATATCTTCAAATAAGACGGTCGATTCGAGACATGCCAGCCGCAGAGTTGCCGTCTCCAGAAGCAATCGCTGGTCCAGACCGCTTCTTAAGTCCTGACTCAGGTCAGTTATAATCTTAATCATACGCAGCAGGTCGCCGGTTGAAAAATAATCGGCCTGCTTCTGGTAATCGCTGATTTCAGAGTCGGACATCTCCAGAATCTTTTGCGGCTCGCGGGCGTTCTGCAATATAAGCAAGGCTCGCAAATGCTCAATCAACCCCTGATTGAACTCCGGAATCTCCACTCCCGCATCAATCAACTCCTTGACTACTGCCAGACTTGCGGGGCAGTCTTTCGCCGCCACGGCATCGATATATTTGAGATAAAACTGACGGTCCACCAGTCCCAGCGCTTCTATTACATGCCGCGGGGTAATCTTCTCGCCGGCAAATGCCGACAGCTGGTCCAGAAGCGATAAGGAATCCCGCACCGCTCCATCCGCCTTCCGCGCCAAAATATATACCGCTTCTTCCTCAATCTCTATCTTCTCCGCCGCCGCCACTCTCTTGATATGCGCCGCCAGCTCGGCGACATTCACCCGCCGGAATTCATACCGCTGCGTTCGGGAGCGAATCGTTTCCGGAACTTTGAACGGTTCGGTGGTGGCAAAAATGAAAACGACATGCGGGGGCGGCTCCTCCAGAGTTTTTAAAAGGGCATCAAATGCCGAGCCGGATAGACGATGAACCTCATCTATGATATAGACCCGTTTTTTACCGGAGGTAGGGAGATATCGCACATTCTCCCGCAAGGAGCGGATATCATCAACACCGGTATTGGAGGCGGCATCAATTTCCAAAACATCCAGAGAAGAACCGGAGATAATCTCAAGACAGGAGGGACATTTGTCGCAGGGGGTGGGGGTGGGACCATTGATGCAGTTAAGCGCTTTGGCGAGAATTCTCGCCGTGGTGGTTTTGCCGGTTCCCCGCGGGCCGGAAAAGAGATACCCTGATGACAGCCTCTGCGTACTGACGGCATTCTTCAGCGTTCTGGTGACATGCTCCTGCGCCACAATATCGTCAAACTGCTGCGGCCTGTATTTTCTCGCCAGTACCTGGTATGACATTGGATTTAATTTATCGGTGTGCACCCACCGTTGTCCCTTCACTTCAAGGTCTCCACGGTAGCCGACTCCAGTCAGGCTGACCCGCAACACATACCGGTCTTCACCTACCGTTGCTACCTTCCGGTCCTGGCGGGGTTCAGTGCGCCAATATTGTACAGGACCCAACCTTCAACGCCGCTTTCCGTCTTGACGCCAGCAATGGTTCGGTCCGCCGGTGGGTATTCGACCCCGGTATAGCGGATTCCGGGCGACAGGGCACCGCTAACTCCCCGTCTAGCACACCAAAAATGTCCCTAAAATTTTTAATGGAGCAGAGCGGATTCGAACCGCCGACCCTCACGTTGCGAACGTGATGCTCTCCCAGCTGAGCTACTGCCCCATCCTGTTTCTCGCGGTGTCTTCCTGAGGCAAGAAACACCGCTCATTCTCACGCCAATTAACACAAAACCGCCCCAAAATCAAGAGCTTTTGGGATTTTAAATTGAAACAAGCCGGCGATATTTTTGTTGAATATAGGTAATTTTTCGATTTAAATTTGTCGAATAAATAAAGACCAATCATTCTTTAAGGAGGAAGAAATGACCACCCGCACCCCGCTTCATACCGGGAAAATTATCCTCTTAATTCTGGGAATCTTTGTCCTTTTCCTGACCGTCGGTTTCATCACCGGCGGCTGCAGTTCCGATAAAGACAAAGCCAAAGAAACCGAAGAGGAGTCCGGTCTTCCCGCCGACTATGGCGAGAAAGCGTTATTAGACACGACCACCACTGCCGCCGAAAAACCGGCGGAAAAACCGGCTATCGCCGAGCAGAAACCGGCGCAAAAACCGGTGGTAAAAGAAGAGTCTAAAGCAGTGGCTCCGCCGAAACCGCAAGTTGTCAGAACCACCGTTCTGCCCGCCAATACCGCTTTGCATATCGCCCTGCTCAACCAGGTCTCAACCGGCGAAAGCAAAATCGGTGACAAGGTTCGCGCCGCTATCAAAGGTCCTGCCGAACAGGGCGAGAGCCTGCCGATACCGGAAGGGAGTTTGCTTGAAGGAGTTGTGGCTGACCTTAATGACGGCAAAGCCGAAGACGCCAAGGCATATATCAAATTGAAATTCACCAGCCTGATTCTTCCGGGGGAGGGTCCTATCCCGCTGGAAGGGTATATCGTTACTAAAGACGGCAGCGGTGTGATTCATCCCGGCGAGCAGGCGACAAGTATCGCCCGTGATGCCGGCATCGGCGCCGTCGCCGGCGGCGTCATCGGAGGCGTGACCGGCGGCAAGACCAAAGATGCCGTTAAGGGCGCGGCCGTGGGCGCAGTTGCCGGTGGCGTCCTGGGCGCTGTTCTTCATAAAGACCAGGTGACTCTTAAAGAAGGCAGGGAATTCGATGTCATGGTGGTGGCGCCCGCCGTCAAAGAGACCACCAAGTAAATTATTTGAATCAAAACGACTTATCAAGGGTGGGGAGTTCTCCCCGCCCTTATTTTTTGTCTCCGGAGTTTACAGCAGGCTAAATTAATCTATTATTCTTCTACCGGCGTATAAACTGTCGGACAGGATGTTTCTCTTGCGGTCCGATTTTGCGATCGGTTGCCTCTACGCGGCGGCAGGGCTTGCGGACGTCAAGGGTGTTGAGACCCGGGCGGACGGTGCCTTCGGCAAAGAGCGTATTACTGTTGAGAACACTGCGTTTATAATTCATGAAGGTAAATTGTACGCCGGCTGTATTTCCGCCTGTCACGTAACTGCGGCAAGTGGTCGGGACGGCTCGGCGAAATTGTTTGAGGAGAAACTTCAACAACAAGCGATGTATCACAAAGAGCGGAACAGATAAACCTATCATCCGACAGCGGGCATATAATCCCGTATACTAATAACAGGTTCTCTTTGTGGTTATTAAAAAAGCCCCGTGAAAGCGGGGCTTTTGCTACAATTGTTTAGAGGCAATGAAGCATCTACGAAGAGAAGTCTTCTTCGCTCTGCTTCTACTATGGCAGAAAATCGCCGGCATGTCAAACATTTTTTGAACCGCCGGCAAAATTTTGTGAAAGAGCTCCAATTGCGGTTTGACTCCTGGGGTATAATAGAGTATTATTTGATTTTGCAAGAAAGATAAACTTTTGTGAGGTTTCAAATGAAAGCGGTACTAACTATTATGTTTCTGACAGCATTCTTTTTCGGCGCCGCCATGGCTGATGAGCAGGCGGGCAAAAGCGGGCAGGGGACTGCTCCCCAGAAGACAGAGACCAAATATGAAAAGAGAAAAATGGATAATCCGGAAATCGCTATTGAGACCGATTTCGGCACCATGAAGCTGGAGCTGTTTCGTGATGTTGCCCCCAAGCATGTCGACAGTATGCTGGCTCGCATCCGGGAAGGGTTTTACAACGGGCTTATCTTTCATAGAATAATAGACGGCTTCATGATTCAGGGGGGCGACCCCAAAGGGAACGGCACCGGCAATGCCGGATATTATCTCCCGGCCGAATTTTCTGATATCAAACATGTCGAAGGGACTCTTTCGATGGCTCGTGCCCAGGACCCCAATTCCGCCTCTTGTCAGTTTTTCATCTGTCTGGCGCCCGCCCCTCATCTCAATGGGCAATACACTGTTTTTGGCCATCTGATGGATGGGTATGAGGCTCTTCGGAAAATCGGAAAGGTAAAAACCGGCGCCGCCAATAAGCCGCTGGAGGATGTCGTCATCCGTAAGATGTTAATACTTAAAGATATAGCGAGCAAGAAGGAAGCCGGAAAATAGCCGCTGTCGATTAATAATAGGGAACAGGGGCACTCCATTTCCGTTTATTAGTTAGATGAAGAAGCGTCTGGTCATACTTGGCTCCACCGGCTCTATCGGCCGCTCAGCGCTTGATGTTGTCGCGCGCAATAAGGACCGTATTGAGGTCTTGGGACTTTCGACACATCGGAATATTGAGCAATTCCGGCGTCAAATTCAAGAATTCCGTCCCCGTTTTGGCGCGGTCACAAGGGGAGAGTGTTACCTCCGCTTCCAGAAGCAGTATCCTTTTCCAGGAACTGAGATTTTCTGTGGGGAGGAAGCTGCTGAGCAACTGGCATCTTTGCCTGAAGCCGATATCGTTCTGAATGCCATAGTTGGAGCGGCCGGCCTGAAAGCCTCCCTGGCGGCGCTGAAATCGGGAAAGAGACTGGCTCTGGCGAATAAAGAGTCGATGGTGATAGGGGGAGTTCTTCTTAACCAGGCGCGAAAAACGACCGCTTCGGAAATAATTCCGGTCGATTCCGAGCATTCCGCTATCTGGCAGGCGCTGGCATCGGGAAAGAAAGAAGAAATAAAAAAGATTATTCTAACCGGTTCCGGCGGACCATTTCGCGAAACACCCCGGGAGGAATTCCCCTCCATTACCAGAGAGCAAGCCTTAAATCACCCCGTCTGGAAAATGGGACCCAAGATTACGGTCGATTCGGCGACCATGATGAATAAGGGACTCGAGGTAATTGAAGCGGTGCACCTCTTTGATATAGCGCCGGACAAGATTGACGTCGTCATTCACCCGCAATCAATAATTCACTCTATGGTGGAATTCGTCGACTCTTCCATTATTGCGCAGATATCCTATCCCGATATGCGTCTTCCGATATCTTACGCCTTATTCTATCCCGACCGGATTGTCTCGTCCAACGGGCATTTTGACCTGACGGATATTCGACAACTGACCTTTCAGAAGCCCGATTATGAAAAATTCCCGCTGCTGCGGCTGGCGTTTGACGTCGCCCGCAAGGGTGGCACCTTGCCGGCCGTTTTTAACGCCGCCAACGAAGTCGCTGTGGCCGCTTTCTTAAAAGAACGTGTGAAATTCCATCAAATTCCCGATATTGTAACCGATACTCTTAGAAAACATAACATGGTAGAGCAACCGTCACTTGATGATATTATCGAAGCCGACATCTGGGGGCGGAAAACTGCCGAGGAGTTTATAGTTTGAAATGCTGACCACAATCCTGGCTACTATTTTTGTTCTTGGCATACTTGTCTTCTTTCATGAATTGGGGCATTTTCTGGTCGCCAAAAGAGCCGGCATCAGAGTCGAAAAGTTCTCGCTTGGATTTCCCCCAACACTGATTTCGAAAAAGTGGGGAGAGACCGAGTACGCTATCGGCATCATTCCTCTGGGCGGATATGTCAAAATGGCCGGCGAGAACCCGAATGAGGAAAGTCATGGCGCCCCTTATGAATTTATGTCCAAGCCGGTCTGGAAACGGTTCCTGGTAATCTTTGCCGGTCCTTTTATGAATTTCGTTCTGGCAATAGTGGTGCTCGCCGGACTTTATATGATACGCGGGAAAGAAGTGGAAGCGGTTTTTATCGGGCAGGTTGCCGAAGGGAGCCCCGCCGAAAGCGCCGGGTTCAGCACCGGGGATGAGATTGTCGCCATTGACGGCACCGAAGTCAAAACTTTTCAGGAGATGGCATCGCTTATCTACAAGAAAGTCGAGGAGCCGGTTGCCATCACCTGGCGGCGAGAAGGCGTTTTGCGGACCGACACAGTCATCACCTATCGCGATAAGGCGGTTACTCCGCAGGGCGATACTATCGAGGTCGGTAAAATCGGTGTGGGGCATCAGCCGGTCTTTCGACGACTCGGGGTAATCGCTGCAGTCGGCTCCGGCTTTAATCAGGCTGTCTTTTACGTAGAGAAGGTTTTTGAATTTGTAATTGGCTTGATAACCCGAACGGTTACTCCGGCCGAAATAGGGGGACCGATACTGATTGGCCAGCTGGCGGGGGCCACAGCTCGCGCCGGGTTCGATATATTGATGGAATTCCTTGCCCTGCTTTCAGTTAACCTGGCGGTGCTGAATATATTGCCGATTCCTCTCCTCGATGGAGGCCATCTGGTTTTCCTTCTTGTAGAGAAAATCAAAGGCGCTCCTCTATCCATGAAAACCCGCCTGGTCATTCAGCAGATAGGAATCGCATTTCTTCTTATTTTGGTCATTTTTGTTACCTTCAACGATATCCGAAGATGGTAAAATTTATATATGGATAAGATCATGTCAAAAAAAACGGAACCGGAAAAAGGCAGCCCTAAAGTAAAGAAGCAGGGAGATTTCTTTGATTTTGTCTGGGAGAATGTCAAATCTTTTCTGATTGCGATTGTTCTCGCCATAATAATCAAAACCTCCATAGTTGAAGCCTACAAAATTCCCTCTTCTTCAATGGAGGATACTCTTCTTGTGGGCGACTTTCTAATTGCCAATAAGTTTATCTACGGCGCCTCAATTCCCTTTACCAGCTGGCGGCTTCCGGAAATCAGGGAGCCGAAACCGGGCGATGTCGTCATATTCAAATGGCCCGGAGACGGCATGACCAATTATATCAAGCGCTGTGTCGCCACCGAGTGGCAGACAGTCGAAATAAGAGACAAAGTCCTTTATGTCGACGGCAAAGTCTTTCCCAATCCGCCCCATGCCAAATTTACCGACGGGTATATCAGGCCGCGGATGGATGACGGTAACAGCCGCGACAATTTCGGTCCTTATGTTGTCCCCAGAGACTGCTTCTTCATGATGGGAGATAATCGCGATAATTCTTATGACTCCCGATTCTGGGGACCGGTGCATAAAAAGATGATTCTTGGTGAGGCGATGTTTATCCACTGGTCCTGGGGGAACGACCCTAATTCTCCGCAGGTATCGGTTGCCGACCCCCTCTCGGTGCCGCGGCTTTTCTTATATAACTCGGTACATTTCTTTGAGAGGGTCCGTTGGGGACGATTGCTTAACGTTATTCATTAAGAAAAATCTGAAGAATTCAGTCTAAGGGCGGGTCACCCGCCCTTTCTTTATTGGGGGAATGATAGTTTTAGCGGAGTTGAAAACCGCTTTCCGATACAGTTATTACCGACAGGGATGGATTTACTTAAACGTTTCCGCCGCTCGAATATTCCTTATGATTCCCTTTAAACCGGCCCTTGAAATCGGGCTCCGCGCGAACCGCTCCTTGAACTCCGATTCCGAGAGAAAGGCAACCTCTCCTGACTCGACCGGTCCAACCGACTCGAGCTTCGCAAAAGAGCGGTCGGAAAACGGTTTCTGGAATTTATTGAAGGGGCATACCGAAATACAGATATCGCATCCGAAAACCCAGTTGTTGAAATTCCTGGAGATATCGGCCGGTATTTCCTCGCTCTTCGATTCAATTGTCCAGTAACTGATACATCGGGTGGCATCAAGATTATATTCCACAAACAAGGCGCCGGTCGGACAGGCATCCAGACAGGCGCGGCAGTTGCCGCAGTGGTCTAACTCCGGGGTATCGTATCGGTCAAACTCCCGATTTAAAATCAGGCTCCCCAGAAGAAGCCAGCTTCCCCATTGGCGGGAGACCAGATTGGTATGTTTTCCCTGCCAGCCCAATCCGGCTTTCTGCGCCCAGTATTTGTCCATAAAAGGAGCCGTATCGACACAGATTCTTGCTTTCAATTCCGGTTCGTGACGCTTCAGTTCCTGGCGGAGTTTTTTCAGCAATTTCCTGATGGTTCGATGATAATCAATGCCCCAGGCATAGCGGGCTACTTTGTATAAGCGGTCGCCTGTCATCGACGTGCCTTCCGGCGGAAAATAATTTAGCCCCACCACGATTATCGCTTTGGCATCAGGAAGTAATTTAGTCGGGTCAAGCCGCACATCCAGACGGCGCGAAAGATAAGTCATCTCTCCGGCCATTCCGTTTTCCAGCCATCGGATAAATCTCTCAGGATTGTCCACCGCCGCCGGACGGGTTATACCGACAGTGTCTGCCCCCAACCGTCGTGCTATCTCTTTTGCTCTTTCGGCATTCAACATATTTTACTCTCTTATGATAATGCCCGAGACTCCGTCGGTCAAACAGGATTGGAGATAAAAGGAAGTTTATTCAGGGGGTGTGGCTGTCAAGGGAGAGATATCAATCATCACCCAGCCGTTCTCAATCTTGCAGTTGTATCTTCGAAGATGAGCCCACTGCTCTGTAAGGCACTGCCCGGTACTGAGGTCATACTGCCATCCATGCCAGGGACAGGTCACCGTTGTCCCTTCGATTTTACCTTCCAGAAGAGGTCCCCGCATATGGCGGCATTCCCCATCAAGTGCCATCGGCTCATTGGCGAGATTAATGATGGCAATGATCCGCGACATTATCCGCATCTGGCGGAATTTGTGCCGATGAAGCTCCGCCACCGGTATTGCCTTAATCCATTTCGGCTCAGACATCTTCAATCGCCTTTATCGACAGCGGGTCAAGCGCCGCGGCCGGTTCATACTCGCCTTTCAAGCGCTGCAGAAGCGCCTTCATTTCATCTCTTTCAACCCAGTGGCGGTCGCTCCAGACATCGCCATCCAACCGGATACATTTTTCCAGCGAAGTGATATAGAACTCTACCAGCAAATGAAGCATCAGTTTTTCCCGCGGAGTCATCTCCGCTTCGATACTCTTCAATGCCTCCAATGCTCTCTCCCTCCGCAGCGCTGCCCGGTTCAAATAGAACCGGAGGTAGGGACGCCATACTTCTCCTGCCCCATGCTCATTTTCCAGCCCGAACTGCTTCAGTTCATCCACCGGGAAATAGCTCCGTCCGGCGCTGAGGTCTTCTTTGAGGTCGCGGACAATATGCGCTTCGTAGCAGAGAATGGCCGATTCCCGAACGGCATCGCGAATAGTTTCGTATGGCAGCGCCAGATGAAATAACGCCCCGTCTGCTCTTTGCAGCAAGAGCGAGGCAAAGACCGCCGCCGGCGCCACCGTGGCTCCTTCGGCATAGACAAGAAAATCCTGATAGGTGGCAAACCCCCATTGCTCCAGGTCATGCTGCATCGATTTCTTCATATTGAGCCATGGCTCCAGCGGCAGTTCAAACTTCTTGAAACTGTCTGCCAGGGCCGGACCATAGATAATGCTTCCGGCAATACCGGAATAATTGCCGGAAACCTCCTTCTGCCAGGCTTCCAGCTCTTCTGCCGAACCGGCCAATTCATCGACATGGTCATCAACCCAGCGCATTGAGGCATAAGCGGCGCAAAACGCCAGGTAACGGGTGCGGTCCGGAAAGAGAGTGGCGACCCGGTAAAGATGAGGCTTCCGCTTGGCGGCAATCTGCTCGGCAAACCGGTAAGATTCTTCGATCCGAGCCGCCCGCAGGGCAATATCCATTGTAGTCATAACTATTATACCGGGCAGTTTAGCGCCGGTCCTCCTTTATACAGATGCGCGATGAACGAAGTGATGTCGAGTATATTTATACCGCCGGAACCGTTTACATCAGCCGCCGTCAGCGATACCGGAGCGGTTCCCCCTTTATAGAGGTAGTTCAATAGATAGGTGATATCGAGGATATTTATCCGGCTGTTACCGTCGATATCACCGCAGTCGAAAAAACAGAGCGACGGTACCCCCTCGGGAACAATCTTGAATATCTCTCCTCCCAGATGGTCCAGGATATAAAGCTCCCCGCGATTGTCCACCCCGAAAGAAGAAATCCAGTCTATAGTAATGCCGCCGCCGGGCTCCAGCTCCGCGGTCCGGTCGGTAAACTCGGCAATTTTTGTCCCATCAAAACGGAACGACCATATTTCGGAGGTGCAATAGTCGGCGAAGAAATATGTCCCCTGCAGGTCGGGAATAGCGCAGCCGCGGTAAACATACCCGCCGGTGACAGAGCATCGTGAGGATGCATGTGAGTATTCATGAATCGGGTCAGTCAGAACTCCATCGGGGTCGCAATTGGTGGAGGGATTGTGGCAATGAGTTCCTTCTTTGAGTCGCCATCCATAATTCTCACCTCCCGGGCTGCCGGCGGGCTGATAACTAATCTCTTCCCAGGCATTCTGACCGACGTCACCGATATACATTTCTCCGGTCAGGGCATCGAAACTGAATCGCCAGGGGTTGCGAAGCCCCTTAGCCCAGATTTCATCGCGGGTTGACGCCGAATCGACAAAGGGATTATCCGGCGGTATCCCGTACGGAAATCCAGCATCAACATCTATCCGAAGCATTTTCCCCAGCAGGGAGGAGCCATCCTGCGCCCGATTTTGCGGGTCGCCTCCGGAGCCGCCGTCACCCATACCGATATATAAGTATCCGTCGACAGGCGAGAAAGCTATCATTCCGCCGTTATGATTGCTGTACGGCTGGGGGACAGTCATTATGGTTACACCGCTGGTGAAGTCGGCGCTGTCAGGGTCGTTCGCCGAAACCATGTATCGCTTGATGACTGTGGCTCCGCCAACTTTGGTATAATTAAGGAAGAAATAGCGATTAGTTTCAAAAGCGGGGTGGAAAGCCATTCCCAGAAGTCCCTGCTCGTTTCCATTGGTGGCAAGACTATCGCCGATATCCAGGAAGGGGCGGGCAAGGACAGAATCATTCCTCCAGATTTTGATGAGTCCGGTGTATTGCTCCAGGATGAACAGGCGCTCATTATCCCCCGGCGGGGAGCAGACGAAAACAGGGCGTGACAAACCGGAGGCTATTCTCACCGTGGTCAAAGCCGTTGCGGTGGGACGAACGGCGCCCGTGCCCGACAAGTTAAGACGCTTCTCTGATTCGCCCCGCGCCGGAACGCCCACCGATATTAGCGTCAAAGCCATTATTAGCAGGAATGCTCTGAATTTCCATTTCGCCATTTTTATCCTCAACAATTTTAGTTGATTATCGCTTTCAACCGCGCCGCAAGCGCCGTCACGGCTGTGCTCTAATCATAAAACGCTACACTTATACGAAAGATTCCCGTCAAAGCGCTCAATTGTGGCTTTTATTGGTCTATTTTTGTGGGAAATATCAGGACGATTGAATTAAATGAGGAGCGGCCGGCTTTCACAGCCGGACAGCTCACGAACTTTGAAACCGCGTCAATATGAAACAACCGTTGGAGTTATAAGTATCAGAAGGTCGGTGGTGCTGGTCTTGACCGTCTTATGCTTGAAAAGATTGCCCAGAATCGGAATGGACCCGAGGAAAAAGACCTTCTGTTCGTTCTCAATCTTACTCTCTTTGAGCAGCCCTCCCAGAGCGGCCGTTTCGCCGTTCTGGACCGTGATTTTTGTCCGAATGGAACGCTCGGAGGTTATCGGCTTCTGATTCCCTTCGGGACCGGAGAAGCCGATTATCTCCGCCACGGTTGGATAGACATCGAGCATTATCTGATTGCTGTCGGTGATACGGGGTGTTACCTGCAGCGAAATGCCGACCTCCTCGTCCTGAAAAGTAACGATATCCTGAACGGCGCCCCCTTCACTGAACCGATTTATTGTCTGAATCGGCACCACTGTCGCCACTTTGATTTCCGCCTGATGATTATTCAAAGTCGTGATGCGCGGGTCCGATATCAGTTTGGAATTGCCCGATTTTTCCAGGAAATCGAGAACCAGCGCCACCTCGGCCACCGAGAGTTTGCCCCACTCCCATTTTCCGTCAGGCAAATCAAGCGCTCCCAGCGCTTCTGTGGCATTGGTGGTGGTGCTGGAGCCGGTGCTGGTCGTATTCTCTATCCCATGCAGACGGCCGTTAAGGGAAGTAGGCCAGTTGAAGCCGGTCTTTTTCTCGCCGTCAACATTCATTTCAATCATCCGCACCTGTATCGCCACCAGCGGTTGCGGTTTATCCAGCTGTTTTATGAAGTTGATCACTTTCTGCACGACGTCGGGAAAGTCAACTATAACCAGCTCCGTCGGGTTTGGGGCGCCGGGACCCTTTGAAACAGACGTGGCATCCTCGACCACTTTCATTTTACCCTTGGGTGAAAGCAAGTCGGCGGCGGCATTCATTGCCGCGTTAGGGGAGATATAAGCCAGCTTAATCAGCGCCGGAACGGTTTCTCCGACCGCCGATGTTTCCACCGGTTTGACAACTATGATGTCGCCGATAAGATAATAGTTCAGACCGTTGGCGTTAAGTATCGCCTGGAGCGCTTCCTGCAGGGCGACATTATCCAGCTTGATGGAAATCTTGCTCTCCACATCACCGGCAAAGACCAGGTTCAAATCATATTTCTGAGCCAGCATATTGAGGACGGTGGCGATGGGAACATTATCGAATTGAAGCGAAATTCTTTTTTCCGATTGAAGTCCCTGACCCCAAGTCGATATCTGCAGAGCCCCGATAATTCCGAGGAGGAGTACGATCTTCTTCATGATTTATCCTTTGCAAGCGTCAGTTCGACACTGCTTCCATTTATATCCAGAGTAACAGCTTTCTTTCGAATATTGAGAACGCGCGCCCCGTTTATTTCCGTTCCGACCTTTACCAGTTTTCCGTCAATGATGGCGCTGGGGTCGGTTTCATCGTACAAAATCCCGTTTAGAATCCATCCGGGCGTATTGCTTTCGCTGACCACGGCCGGCGAGGCATTCCTGCGAAAGGGGTCGCGGCCCCAATCCAGGTCGCGATATTTCTCAATCGGTATCGGCATCTCCGCCTTCTTTGCCACCGTCAGCTGCTGCGGCGCCGGCGGTTGCGACTGCGCCCCGGTCTCCACCCTAAACTTATCCGTCATATTGACCGCCGCATAAATGACCGCCGCCACCAGCGACAGATAAATTATGATTTTTCGCGTCCTTGGATTCATCATCCCTCCCGTAGCGCCCCCAGCACCGCTTTGAATCCGAATGTCATTTCCGGAAACGCTTCTCCCTGACCCACGCTGGTCACCCGGCAGAAGTTCGTCCCCTGATAAAACTTTTCCTCTTCAATCGTGCGCACAAATGAGCCCAGCGCCGGAAAGTCGCCGCTGAGACGCACCATCATATTCAGTTGCTGCGGCTGCCCGTCTTCGGACAACTTATTCAATTTAAGAAGTTCCTCGATCGAGGGAGTAATCTCCAACAGGTTAAGACGAAAGCGCAAGGCATTCTCTTCGAAGCGTCGGAATAGTTTTATTAAATCCTCTTTCGAGTAGAGCTGGGATATCAGGACCATTCTTTTTTCCAAAAGCTCTTTTTCGGCGCGGTAGAACTCGGGGAATTCCAGAAGTTTCTTTTCATAGTCAGCGATAGTCGTTTCCAGTTCGGCGCGAGCCGATGCCACCTGGCTTTCTTCTTTCTGCAGGGGCGACATCAGAAGCAGATACAATCCCGCTGTCAAAGCCAGGGTTGCCAGAGCCGATTTCAGCCAGAGTTTTTTCATATTACCGTGTCCATCTCTACCAGAAATTCAATGGAGAATGCCCCCTGGACCGCTTTTTTGGAATGTTTCCTCAGCGCCACATTTCTATAAAAGGGCGAGCCTTCCAGTCGCGCCACAAATTCGGCGACAATCACCTCCGGCGGGGTGGTCGCCGAGCGGGCTTCACCATTCAACGCCAGACTCAGACGGTCCCCCGCATTCTGCAGGTCGAGCAGGTCCAGCCGTATCTGCGGCGGCGTGATTAATGAAAGTTCCTTAAAGTTGAGATTCATAAAAGTCGGGTCGCGGTCAAGCTTCTCCATCAGTTGCCGATTGGCTGTCAGTTGCTGCTTCAACCGGTTGTACATCACAAACGAGGGAGAATTCCGCAGCCTTTCCAGTTGATTCTGGCGCAGCCCCAGATGAAACTGCTCGGTAGCCACATGCTGGCGCAGCGACATCCAGGTTCCGAAGAGAATGAATAAGAGTGTCGCCACGGCTGGAATCGCCACCCGGTAAAATTTGCGGACCGATGCCGCCTCCCGCATATCATTGGGGAGCAAATTTACCATATCATCGCGCGCCACCGCCAGAGCCACCGCTCCCAGCGAAACGGGAATCTGCTCCGCATAATCGCGCGCCTTCGGCTGAGTTTTCAACCAGCTCTCTATCGGAATACGGCGAAACTCCAGCCCAAAATGACGGGTGAGATGCTCCACCAGGTCTTCAGAATAACAGAGGTCGCCGTAAATCAGTATCTTGTCAGCCAGTATCTGCGAAAACTGCCCGACATAGTAATCGAGCGAATTCTGGATTTCCACGGTGAGGGCATCGGCAAACTCCTGGAAGACCAGCTCTTTTTCTCCCGGAGATGAAAGGGCATCGGAACCGATAGAAGCGGTATGCCGAAACTCCATCCGCGCGCCGCGATAGAAACTGATCTCCGTATGATTTTTCATGATGTTGACCAGGGTGTATGCCTTGCCCGGTTGATATTCATCGAGAAAAGGAAGCATCTGCCCGATCGCTTCCAGCTCATGATAGGCGCCGTCAATCCGTATGTCGGCTTTCAGCTCCTCCAGCCTCCGGTGAACCTCTTTTCGAGGGGTTGCCAGAAGGACCACATTGAGTCCGGATGGCTCGCTCCCCTCGTGCTGCGCCACCAGATGGTAACCGTAGTAGGAATCTTTCAGCCCGAAGGGAATCTGCTTGTTCCCTTCCCAGAATACGGCGCTGTCCAGTTCCCGACGCTTCATTGCCGGGAAGTTCAGCAATCTTATGGCGCTCTCCTGGCCGCCGATTCCGAGAACGTATCGGGCGTTTTTGCCTCCGTATTCTCGGACAAATCGCATTATCTCGGAGGTTATGAAATTCTCCCGCTTCTCCTGACCGCTGTAGGCAGAGGGGATATAGACCTTGGTGACATTGAGCAGGCGACAGCGATGCCAGAGCTGCCGGGCCGCCGCCAATTGCAACGATTGGTCATCAATAACAATCGCAATCGTCCGCCCAAAACCGTAACGCCTCTTGAGAATCGAACCGCGGCAGAGGGGGCTGTAGCGGCCGCAAAATCTCTTTAACCAGCCGGTCGCCTTTTTATTCTTGTTTACCATTTCTTTTTCTACAGGCTGAAATTTATCGTGGAGCTGTCGCTAAAAACGACCGTAAAGGAGACTCCGGCCATGTTGGCGCTGGAGCCTCCGCCGTTCAATGACGTATTAAAATCCTGCAGCCTCACCGTGACGGTTGAGCCGTCATTGATAGTCCGTGAACTGGAAAAATTGACCTGCTGACCCGAGGAATAGCGGGGATTGGTGCTGTTGGCAACGGTGCCGTTCGCCCAGCGAATCCGCTCGTAATATGCCGCCGGATTACGAACATAGGTCGCCGTCAGCCACGATATATTGATATTAGCGCCGGTATTATTAAAAATATCGAATTCAACATCGTTCCCGCCGGAAAGCTGCGCCGACCCGGAAACATATTGCAGCCCGTTGGCGCTGGGTGAGTTTCCCGCTCCCCACAAGGCGGAACCAAAACGAAGATTGTTAATGATGCTCGATTTCGGCGGCACTGTTACATAGGATAGCAATGTGTCGTCAGTGGTGGTATTGACCGCAATAATCTGATGATTGCCAATCGGTATGTTGCCGAAGGAATAGTTGCCGTTAGGTGAGGGATTGACTGTGGCGGTAGTCATTCCCCCCAGTCCATCGGGATAATTTATGGAGATATCGACATCGACATTATAGATTCCTGGAGGAATCCCCTCCACATCGACAACCGTCCCCTGCACCGTGTTGGCGGTCAGGTCCGATACCGCGCCGGCAATCTGCTTGGTGATATTGCTTCCGGAACCGGTCGAAACAAGATTCAAACCGTTGTAGGTGTAAAGAACATTCCAGGCATCTTTCTTGTAATCGTCGGTCGCCTGAGTGAACGAATTTACAATATAAGGACCGTCCCAGGTGCTAAACCCGCCCGGATTCGCCGCCAACGCATCCAGATTAGGGGGCAGGGCGCCGATGTCGCCGACATAGCCAAAATCAACGCGAAAGCCGTTGCTGACCAGCGCCGGATTCCCGACAATCGCCTGCGCCAGCATTTCCATCTCTTTTTTAGTCGCTTCCACCCGTCCCGTTTCAATGGCTGAATCCATCGATTTCATCGCCACCCCGGCAAGGATTCCGACTATGATTATTACCATTACCAGTTCAATCAGCGTCAGACCTTTTTCAGATTTCAGCATCGGCATCCCTCTCAGAAATTGACCACGATATCGGGGTCGGCTCCGGTGGAGGTTATCGTGCGCGCCGTTGGATTGTAGGCATAAGCCAGTCCCCAGGCGTCATAGAGATAATTCTGTCCCGAACTGTCGAGATAGGGACCATTCCAGCCCAGACGGGTAAATCTGTCGTAAGCCGGAATGCTGTCCGGTTTGCGCGCCAGGTCGCGCAATTGGTACGGCGCAAAACCGACATCCCCTTCAAAACCGCGATTGACATATTCCGAGCCGGCAATCAGACTCGGGTCTCCTTTGATGGCTGTCTTGATTCGCAGCATTTCTTCACGGGTGGCATTCACTTTGGATTGCTCTGTCAAGGGTCCAATCCGGGGAATGACCACACCGGCGACTATACCGAGCACAACAATAACGATTACCAGCTCCACCAGAGTAAAGCCGCCGGAGCGCCGCATCCATTCTGCTATCAAGCCATCCTTCATTATTTTCTACCAGTTGTTCTCGCCGCTGACCGAGGTGTTGGGCCAGATTTCGCCGGTAGTCGGGTTATATGCCCAGCCGCCGCGAGTGCCGACCGTGGTCCCTTTGGTCACGCCGGTAACAATACTGTCGGGGGCGTT